>JACCQV010000304.1 GCA_013813945.1 Deltaproteobacteria bacterium
GCGAGCGTGACGCGTGCGCCGGGTTCGACGACCCACTCGCGATAGCGCATGCGCCGCGTGTTCATGTACGACGCGCCACCCGGCCGATAGCGTTCGAGGACCGCACGCTGCCGCGGATCATCGAGAAATTCGCTGCGCACCGTGACCTGCTCGGTGAGCGCGAGCAGGATCTGGCTATGCGTCGGATCCACCACGGCGTTGTGGCCGCCGTCGGAGAGCACGAACGGCACGGACTGCTTGTCATAGATCAGCAGGTGATCACCGCTTGCACCACCCAGGGTCTCGATGACCTCGAGGAGGTACGCGACGCACGCTCGTCCGCTGAGCGGCGCCGTCAGCGTGGTGTGGTCGTGGACACGCACCGTCCCGGCGATCCGGCAGTGGAGTCCCTCGCGCAGCTCGCTGATCGGCGACGGTGCCGCGGCCCGCAGTCGCCGTCGCAAGCTGTTCGCCAGCGACTCGCCGAGGAACGCGCGCAGCCGCGACACGAACCGATCGAACATCACGCTAGAGCGACCTCGGATCGTCGGTGATCACGAGCGGGTACTTCGCGGTGCCCGTGAACCGCATCCGCTGAGCAACGTCGTCGCGATAGAGCCCCGTCCGCACGGCCTCAGGGTCGGGCTCACGCACGCCCGCACCAAGCACGGCGATCGTCTCGTCGATCTCGAGGATCGCCTCGCGATACACGAGGTGATCCGTCAGGATCCAGTTTCGTCGGATCAAGTCGAGTCGCTCGAGGATCTCGCGCTGCTTGGGAGTCGCGTCGAAGGCAGCCTTGCTCCGGGTCTCGTGGTCGAACCCGACCGAGAACACCGCGTGGGCTGGATCGATCACCGCGCATCCGGTCTCATCTTCGAGCAGGAACGTCATCCCCTCGTCTTCGGTCCCGATGATCGTGTCGTGAACGCCGCGCGTGGAGACCACGTCGAACGAGTAATAGACGCAGAGCCGACCGGACAGGGGCGCCTCGAGCAGGCGCTTTCCGAACGGGCGAACCGTGCCGCTGACCCGAGCGAACGTGTTCTCCTCGAGCGAGCCGAGCACGGAGCTCGGTGCCTTTTTCAGCTGGCGGCGGAACCGCCGGTCCGCCCAGTATCCGTCCCGGAACGGAGCGAACAGTCGGCCGAGGGTCCCCATCGCGGATGTGAGAAAGGCTGGCACGCTCTCACGTTGCCGTAAAGCCGGTCCTGCTAGGCTCGGCGCGTGAGCCTCGCAGAGCGCCGCGGGCTGCGGTTGTTCACGCTGTGCACGCTGTACGTCGCGCAGGGAATCCCGTGGGGGTTCATGGCGACCACGATCCCCGCGTATCTCGGCGCGCACGGCATGCAACCTGCGGCGATCGGCAAGGCGCTCGCGATGACGACGTTGCCGTACGCCTTCAAGTGGGTGTGGGGACCGATCATCGACAGCTTCACGATCCCGCGGCTCGGTCGCCGGCGGCCGTGGATCGTGTTCGCCCAGCTGATGATGGCTCTGACGGTCGGGATGATGATCGCGATCCCGGATCTCACGCTCGATCTGAAGCTGCTCGCGTGGATGATCCTGATCCACACCGTGTTCAACGCGATGCAGGACGTCGCCGTGGACGGCCTCGCGGTGGATCTACTCGACGACGACGAGCGTGGCCGCGCGAATGGCTTGATGTACGCCGCGAAGTACGGCGGCGGGGTGGTCGGCGGGGTGGGGATGGCCAAGGTCATCCACTGGTCGAGCCTCGACACCGCGCTGATCGTCCAGACGGGGATCCTGCTCGCGATCATGCTGGTGCCGCTGCTCGTCCGCGAGCGGTCGGGCCCTCCGGTGGGGCGGCCGAAATTCACGACCGTGATGCGCTCGCTGGCCGAGGTCTTCTCGATTCGATCGGCGTTCCTGATGGCGGCGCTGATGCTCTCGATCCACCTCGGGCTCGGAGTCCTGACCGCCAACGCGTACGCACTGTTCACGCAAGAATTGAACTGGACCTCTGCCGACTACTCCGAGCTCGCCGGAGGATGGGGCCTGGTCGCGGGGCTCAGCGGCTCGATGCTCGGTGGGGTGCTCGCCGATGTCATCGGACGGCGGCGGATGATCGCGATCGCGTCGATCGCGATGGGCGTGGGGTGGATTGCGTTCGCGATGCTCGAAGCGCACTGGCGCAACGTCGAGCTCGTCTACGCGATCGCGCTGTACGAGACTGCGTTCACCTCGATCATGTCGGTCGGCCTGTTCGCGCTGTGCATGGACGTCGCGTACCCACCGATCGGTGCCTCGCAGTTCACGGCGTACATGTCGCTCTCGAACTTCTCGACGACGATCGGCTTCCTGCTGACGGCGGAGCTGCGCGGCGTCCTCACCTACCGCGAGTGCTACATCGCGGCGGGGATCTTCCAGGTCGCGATCATCGCGCTCCTGCTGTGGATCGATCCGACGCAGACCCGCCGCACGCTGCCGCGGCCGGACGGCGCGCGAATTCCTGCCGGCGGCATCTTCGGGGTCTGCGTGCTCGCGCTCGTGCTCGTCGTGTCGACGTCGTACGCCGTGTATCGAATCGTCAGCTGACCGGATAGCGAACGAAGTCCTGCACGATGCTCGGTGCAGGAAGCTGCGCGTCGCGGAACGCACGCCCCATCGCATCGAGGCTACCGTAGCCGACGATCCGAGCGACATCGCTCGGCGTTCCCCCCGGCGCCGACAGCATCAACACCGCGGCACGCAACCGGAGCACCCGCATCGCATCGCGAAAGCCGGCGCCGAACAGGCCAAATGTCCGCGTCAGGTCGCCGAGATCGCGGCCGAGCTGCCGCAGTGACAGCTTCGCGACGATCGCGATCTGCTTGAGCGACGCCGATGTCGCGAGGTCCTCGTACAGCGGCTTCAGCACGGACCACAGCCGCATGAACCGATCGGGCTCCGCGGCGACGATGCTCGACGTCAGGTCGCGCGACAGCACGCCGGCCTCGCCGAGCCGGACGATCAGCTGGTGCAGCGCATCTTCGCTTGGCGCGGCTTCGAGCGCGGCGTACGCGTCCCAGACGGCCTGCGGGAGATCGAGCGCCCCGTTCAGCATCCCGATCGGGCGGCGGACGTCTGCGGCGGGCACACGTATCTCGACGATCACCGCGGGCTCGCCCCACGACCGGAACTTCGCCGATGCCGGGAGGACGCGATCGAACTCGGTCTCGGCAAGCATGTACGCCTGCGGACCGACCGTCGGTGGCTTGCCGTCGAGCGCGAACGATCCGCGCAGCGTGGTGTAGAGGTGAACGAACGCGCTCGGCTTCTTCGTCGGCGGCGAGTACGCGCTGTCGAACAGCAGGCGATCACGCGTGACGAGGTGCGCGCGAAAGCGACGCTCGAGAAAGACCGTCGTCTTCAGCGTGCTGGAGCCAAACGGCCGGGTGCTCGTCGCCGACAGCATCTATTTGCACTCGAGGACAGCATCGCACGACTGCTGCTTGTGCACGCAGTCGATGTGCCGCTGGACCTTGGCGCCGTTGTCGGCGACGTCATTCTCGAGTGCCGCGCATGCCGCGACACACTCCTTCTCGTCGAACGGCATCTTGCTGCCGGTCGTGTCGACGCACTCCGCCTCGCGCCTGCAGACTTCCTTGCACTGCGCGCTCCGCGGCTCGGTACAGCCGGTCGCCGCGAGAAGCAGCAGGGTGAGCGCGCAGCGGTGCATTCGCACCGAAGTATTACATGGTCTCGGCTCAGTCGATGTCTTCGGCGCTCTTCAGGATCTCGGGGATGAAGTCGCGGCGGAGGCGGATCAGGCTGCTCATCTTCCCGATCACCAGAACGTCAATCTTGGTCTCGGTGAGGGTCGGGTTCTTACCTTCGATGTCCTCTTCGCCGATGGTCAAGACGCAGGTCTTGCCAGCCTTGCGCGCGCGGGCGCAGTCGTCGGTGGCCATGCTCGTGACATCGGGTGCCTTGCTCGGCTGGGCCATGGACGTGGTCGGGATCGCGATCAGGAGGGTCAGGAAGAGGCTGCGCATATCCCCAAGACACCAGCCCCGGGTGCCCGTTGCACCGCCGGGGGCACAACGGATCAGTCCTCGCGACGCTCGGCGAGCCGGGCCTTGTCGGCCCGCCACCGTGCGAAGTGGCGCTCGATGACTTCCCTGTCAGCGCGGGCGCGCGCGAGGCGACCGCGTGCGACGTCCATGGCGTCCAGCTGGCCGCGATGTGCCGCCTCTGCACGCGCCAGAGCGTCGAGCGTCGCGTCGAGATCGCGCCGGGTGCGGGAGAGGAACTGGTCCGCGCGCACGAGCAGCGTGCTGGTGGTTCCGCGCGCGACCAGCTCGCGCTGCGCTGTTCGGGCGACCTCCAGCTTCGTACGTGCGTTCACGACAAGGCGCGCCAGGGCGTCGACCTGGGCCTGGCTCGTCCTCGCATTCGCCGAAGCGGAGGCGAGGTCGCCACGGCGTACGCGCTCCTCGCGCGAGCGCGCGTCGGCGACCGGTTTGAGCCGGTATCGGTCGGTCTCATTCACCGAGGCTGCAATGTTACACTGCGCGCTCCATGGCCGACGTCGGCGGCGCACCGATCGATCGCTACGTCGTGCTCGAGCACCTCTCCGAGGGCGGCATGGGGGCGATCTACGTCGGCAAGAAGCTCGGAGCGGGCGGGTTCGAGATGGAGGTCGTGCTCAAGCAGCTGCTTCCGGAGTTCACGCAGCAAGAGGAGTTCATCGACCTGTTTCTCCGCGAGGCGAAGCTGTCCGCGACGCTCGACCACGCGAACATCGTCCACACGATCGATCTCGTCACCGCGGGCGGCGAGTACTTCATCGTCATGGAGTACCTGCCAGGCGGGGATCTCCGGACGCTGATCAAGCGCGCGAAGCGGCGTGGCAAGCGGTTCTCGCCCGGGGCCGCGATCCGGATCTGCCGCGAGGTGCTGTCCGCACTCGCCTATGCCCACGTGAAGCGCGACTTCGACGGCAAGCCGCTCAAGTTGATCCATCGTGATGTCTCGCCGTCGAACATCCTCGTCTCGTACACCGGCGAGGTGAAGCTGACCGACTTCGGCATCGCGAAGGCGGCGACGCACAATTCGCTGTTCTACAAGGTCAAGGGAAAGATCGGCTACATGTCGCCCGAGCAGGCGAGGAGCGAGCCGCTCGATCATCGCAGCGATCTCTACTCGCTCGCGGTCTGCATGTACGAGGTGCTCACCGGCGAGCGGCTGTTCGTGCACGCCGGGCTCACGACGTCCGCCGAGGAGATCTACTCGCAACCCGTCCCGTCGCTGTCCAAGAAGGTGCCCGGCCTCCCGAAGGATCTCGACGCGATCATGCAGAAGGCGCTCGCGATCAACGCGGACACCCGGTACCAGACGGCCGGCGAGCTCAACGAAGCTCTCACGCGGTGCGCGCATCGCAACGGGCTCTTGATCGCGGCCCCCGAGCTGGCGCGCGAGCTGCTCGACGCGTGTGGCCCGACCGAAGGCTGGCGCGATGACAACGAGGACGAGGATTTCGGATACGGCGAGGGCAAACGTCCCGGAACCGAGGTCTACGACGCCGCCGAGGACGATGACGATCAAGACCCCGATGATCTCGGCCTCGGCCCGGTCTCGATGAGCTCGATCGCACTGGCGCGCACGTCGAGCAAGGACCGTCCCAAGACCGAGGTCGGCAAGTTCGCCGGCGTCGAGCTGACGTCGATCATCAACATGATGGACCTCGAGGCCGAGGGCGCGAACCCGCTGGTCGACTTCGACGTGGCTCCCGTGATCCCGAGCTCTGCAGAGTCCGGGCAGCGGCTCGCTGATTCCGGGCCGGCGTTGTCCCTTCGCCTCGAGCCGTCCGCACCCAGGGTTCTGCCTCCGGCGCCCCAGCTCCCACCGCGGATCGCCTTGCCCGCCCCCAAGGCACGCAAGCGGTCGTCGGTGATCCCGTGGATGGTGATCACGGTGATCCTGCTCGCTGGCGCGATCGCGGCCATCATCGTGGCGATGTCGGGCCCCGACGTCTCCGGCCTGTAGCCTCACCCAAGGGTGCTTGCTCGGCTTGCGCCTCTCGGCGTATTTACAGTGCCGGTGCACGGGGCTACGATGCTCGGGCCGAGTTAGATGTCGAAAGATCGAGGAAATGTCACGGCGTTACTGGACGATGCGCCGTCGTACTCGCGGCAGACCCAGGGCGGGATCTTCGTGGTCATCAAGGGTCCGGATCGTGGCGAAGCCGTCCGGCTGACCGGTGAGCCGGTGTCGTTTGGTTCCGGTCCTCAGTGCAGCCTGGTGCTGACGGACAAGACGGTCTCGCGCAAGCACCTCGAAGCGCAGCTCGTGGGCGAAGAAGTCATGATGGTCGACTGCGGGTCGACCAACGGGACGTTCATCCAGGGCTCCCGATTCGAGAAGATCGCGATCGGGTTTGGCGCCGAGGTGAAGCTCGGACGCACGGTGATCAAGTTCCTCCCCGACGAGGAGATCGTCGATCCCGAGCCGAGCGCGCAGACCGCGTTCGGCACCATCGTTGGTGGCGACACCAAGATGCGGCAGATGTTCACGCTGCTCGAGGACGTCGCCGCGACCAACGCGACCGTGCTGATCGAGGGCGAGACCGGCACCGGCAAGGAGCTGATCGCCGAGGAAGTTCACAACCACTCGCCCCGCAAGGACGGTCCGTTCGTCGTATTCGACTGCGGCTCGACGAACGGGACCTTCATCCAGGGCTCGCGGTTCGAGAAGATCTCGATCGGCTTTGGCGCCGAGGTGAAGCTCGGCCGCACGGTCCTGAAGTTC
>JACCQV010000792.1 GCA_013813945.1 Deltaproteobacteria bacterium
CTCTTGGTCCGGGTGGTCGGCATGCTGAGCAAGCTTTGCCGATGATCGTGGACGTGTACGAGCACGTGACACGTGCACGTGCACGAACGACCTTAACTGACCAGCATTGCAACTAGCGCGTCAGGAGGACAACCCACCCGATGCGCTCGATTCTACTCGCCACGCTGTTCGTCGTCGGCTGCGGAACCGGCACCGGTGAATACACCAGTGCCCTCAGCGGCCAGACCTGTACCCCCAACGGCTCGTACAAGCCTGCCAAGGCCAAGGCGCCCGCCACCAACGACAAGTGTCAGGGCACCAGCAACGGTGACAACTGCGACGACCTGAGCAGCGGCCAGATCGATTGCATCGGCGACGGCAACAGCGGCCAGGGCGACGACAAGAAGCACAACTGCGTGTTCCCGCAGCCCGGCTGCGATGACGCGGGATGCTGCGAGGACGACCTCGTTGGCGAGACGCCGCCGACGCCGCCCGGCGACGGCGACGGCGACGACGGTGATGGCGATGACGGCGACGGCGGCGGCGGCACGGGCGACGATAGCGGCACCAGCGAGCCCGGCACCGACGGCGGCGACGGACCGATCCTCTAGACGGTCTCGACCGGCGCGGTGCGCATGTAGCGGCGGATCAGCGGCGTCGCGATCAGCGTCGTGATCATCGCCATGTAGACGAGCTGTGTGAACAGCGAGCGCGGCAGGATGCCGAGGTCGTAGCCGACGTTGAGCACGACGAGCTCCATCAGGCCGCGCGTGTTCATGCAGACGGCGAGGACGTGCGAGATGCGGTGCGGCTCACCCGCGAGCCGCGCGCCGAGATACGCGCCGCCGTACTTGCCGAGAAATGCGATGCCGCAGATCAGCGCGGTCTGAAGGAGCTCGGCGCCACCGCCGAGCGTTCCGACGTCCGTGCGCAAGCCGGTGTGCGCGAAGAAGATCGGCAGGAGCAGCGTGTTGACCAGCGGGCTGATGCGCGCCTTCCACTCGGCGACGAGAGGAACGTGCTGATGCAATGCAACGCCGAGGATGAAGCCGCCGATGAGGGCGTGGAGGCCGAGCTCGCTCGTCACCAGTGCGCACGCGAACAGCAGCACGAGGACAACAGAGATGCCGGAGTGCTCGAGGCGGCCGTGACGAGCAACATGGCGATCGATGAACCGGTGGACGAGTGGTCGCACCAGGTAGAACGCGACACCGCACAAGGCGAGGATCCCGAGCGCGCGGACGGCGACCCAGCCGACCGAGAAGCTGCCCGCGATCAGGAGCGAGACGACACCGAGGAGCAGCCAGCCAATCACGTCGTTGATCGCGGCCGCGGTGATCGCGATCACGCCGGCGCGATGGCGAGCGAGCCCCGTCTCCGCGAAGATCCGACCGAGCACCGGCAATGCGGTGATCGACATCGAGACCGCGAAGATCAGAACGAAGCTCGTGGTCGGCGGGCGTGGCTCGAGAAGCTGGTTGTAGAAGTACAGCGAGGTCGCTGCACCGAGCCCGAACGGGACGACGATGCCGAGGACGCTGACGAGAACCACGGTGCGCTTGGCCGTCGACACGGCCGAGAGCTCGAAGTCGAGACCGATCTGGAACATCAACAGGATCAGGCCGAGCTGGGCGATCGCGGTGAACGCCGGTCCATTGCCCGCTACGAACACGTACGAGAAGACGTCTGGGGCGAAGTACCCCAGGAGGCTCGGTCCGAGTGCGATCCCGGCCAGCATCTCGCCGACGACCTCGGCCTGCCCCACGCGACGAGCGAGCCAGGCGAACACGCGCGTCGTCGCGAGGATGACGATCAGCTGGAGCAGCACGGATTCACACGACCCGCGGGGACCCTATCATTCCCCGGATCTGCCCTGGTTCGTGCGGGCAAAAGCTCGCGCCCAGTCCGCTGGGACCTGTGGTATGGCTCCCCGGTGCGACTCCAGCTAATTGCCGCCCTCGCCTTGGCGTCCGCTGCGTGCGGCGCCAGTCCGATCGAGAACCTTCAGCTCCGATGGCAAGGCGTCGGCGCAGCGCCGAGCCCCAGCCCGTACGTGGCGCAGGCACTGTCGACCGTCCCGGTCGCTTTCGGCTTGCGCGACGTGCGCCCGGATCCGACGGTCGTCGGTCTCCACGAGGATGGCGGCCACGTGGTCCGCACGACGGATAACGTCGCGCAGTACGCCAGCTCCAAGATGGGGGAGATGCTGCGCGCTGCGGGAGCCCGACTCGACGAGGCGCCGATGGCGGTCGTGGAGTCCGATCTGATCGACTACAAGGTCAACGAGGGGGGCACGTTCCACGGCACCGCCGCGATCCGGATCACGGTCCGCCGCGGTGGCAGCCCGGACTGGTCGAAGACGTTTCAGGGCAAGAGCACCCGCTGGGGCAAGTCGTTCAGCCCCGACAACTTCAACGAGGCGCTGTCCAACGCGCTCTATGACGCGACCGAGAAGCTCGTCAGGGACGACAGCTTCGGCGCCGCCGTGATGGGCGTCCCGCAGCCCCCGCAGCCGGCGGGCGGCCAGCTGAACGTCGACGTCAGAATCGAAGGCTCGACGAACGCGGGCCAACCGCCGCCGCCGGCGGGCAGTCCGACAGGCCACTGAAACCCATGTCCTCGGTCAGTCCAGACGTCCTCGTCATCGGCGCTGGCCCGTCGGGTTCGGTGGTCGCAGCGCTCCTCGTGCAACGCGGCTATCGGGTCGTCGTGATGGAGAGGCAGCACTTCCCGCGCTTCTCGATCGGCGAGAGCCTCCTGGCCTACAGCGCGCAGCTCCTGCACGACGCGGGGTTGCTCGACGCCGTGATCGCAGGCGGCTTCCAGTACAAGAACGGCGCGACGTTCGTCTGCGCGGACGAGTACGAGGAGTTCAACTTCGCCAACAAGGTGACGGCCGGGTGCTCGTTCACGTTCCAGGTCCAGCGCGCCGCGTTCGACCACCTGCTCGCGAAGGAAGCGGAGCGCCTCGGCGCGACGGTCCGGTACGGCGTCGAGATCACCGCCGTTACTTCGTCAGCCGAGCCCACGGTCACGGTCAAGACCGAGGCCGGTGA
>JACCQV010000831.1 GCA_013813945.1 Deltaproteobacteria bacterium
CACGGCTCCGTCACGTACTTCCGGATCATCGGCACGATCGGCTCGATGTTCCGTGCACGCCCGCTGCTCGTCGGTGCCGAAGGCGAGGTCGTCATCGATCTCGCCGAGGTCAACCGGTTCGATCCGGGCGGGCTGAAGGAGTGGAAGCGGCTGCTCAAGAGCCTCGCCGCGCAGGTTCCCGCGGTGACCCTGGTCGACGTCAACGAGTCCTTCCTCGCAGCGGCCGGCGACACGCTGACGTTGGCGCGCCACATCACGGTCGCGTCCGTGCTCGTCCCGTACACCTGCCTCGACTGCGGCCGGCTCTCGCAGGAGAGCGAGAGCATGCTGACCTCGAACTGGCCGAGGAACTTCGAGGATCACGTCTGCACCACGTGCGGCGGAACGACCAAGAACAAGCTCTCGGCCCAGGCGCTGACGCCGCTGCAGAAAGCCAGCGCAAGCACGCCCCCGGCGAGCGCCAAGCTGATCTCGCAGCGCGACGAGATCCTGTCGCGTGCCCTGACCGACGCAAATGTCGCGCAGGCCGGCGAGAGCGCGACCGCCGCGGTCATTGCCGACGATACGATCCTCGGCAAGTACAAGATCGTCCGCCGGCTCTCCGAGGGCGGCATGGCCGAGGTGTTCCTCGCCAAGCAGGTCGGCATCGGTGGCTTCGAGAAGCCCGTCGCGCTCAAGCGCATCCAGCGCAAGCTCCTCGACACCCGTCACCTCGCGATCGACATGTTCCTGAACGAGGCCAAGATTGCCGGCCGCCTCACCCACCCCAACATCGTCCAGGTCCTCGACGTCGGCGAGGTTGGCGGCGCGCTCTACCTCGCCATGGAGTACGTCCACGGCAAGGATCTCCGCGACGTCATCAAGAAGCTGCAGAAGAGCCGCACGCCGATGCCGCTCGGCGAGGCTTGCTACATCGTGCGCGAGGTCGCGCACGCGCTGCACCACGCGTACTGGTCGATGGACATGGCCGGTCAACGACTGTCCGTCGTCCATCGCGACGTCTCGCCGCAGAACATCATCATGAGCTACGAGGGGGCGGTGAAGCTCTGCGACTTCGGCGTCGCGATGTCGTCGGTCACCGAGCACGCCGAGACCATGATCGTCGGCAAGTGGCTCTACATGTCGCCCGAGGCCACGACGAACGGTCAGATCGATCACCGCTCGGATCTGTTCTCGCTCGGCGTGATCCTCTACCTGCTGTGCTCAGGATACATGCCGTTCTCCGGCAAGGAGCCCAGGGAGATCGTCGCGAAGATCCGCGCCGGGCAGTACAAGTCCCTGCAGGAGATCGCGCCGCAGATCCCGGATCAGCTCGCCATCCTCGTCGATCGCCTGCTCTCCCCCAACCCTGACGATCGTCCTCAGCGCGGCCAGGAGGTCGCGCAGGAGCTCACGGAGATCGCTCGCATGTGCGGGTTCGAGAGCTCGGGGCCGAGCATCGCCAATCTGCTCGACCAGCTGTTCCCCGAGCACGGTGGCGGCACGGAGAAGCCGACGACGGAGATCGTGCGCAGCCTGTCGGCTTCGCTGTCCACGGCGACGCCGCACTCGCTGACGCCGGGACCAGTTTCCAGGAGTCGAGCCGCGATCGATGTCTCGATCGCGTATCCTGAGGTTCCGGGCCCGCCGTCGCCGACGCCGGTGTCGGTCGCGCCCGGTGAGGGCTCCGCCCCGCGCGCGCCGGTCAGCATGCCGACTGCGGTCGCGATGTCGGCTCGCCGGACCAACATCTCCGCCGCGGTCCCAGCGCCGACCGCCGCGCCGGCTCGCCCGTCGCAGCCTTCCCCGCGGCCTTCGTCGCGGCTGCTCACGCCATCAACGCCTCCCCCGAACCGTTCGATGATGCCGCGCGAGAACACACCGAAGCCCGAGAAGGTCTCGATCTCGCTCGGCACGGTGCTCTTGATCGCCGCGATCGCGATCGTGCTCGGCGTCGGTGCATATGTACTCATTCAACCGAACTGGTAGGCATTCGCCCACCACGTGTCGGACTTGATGGCGGAGTTTTTCTCTGCTAGCGTTGATGCCTGTGCTGTCGATCGTATCGACGCACCCGGAGGTTTTCGATGAAGTGGAAATTCGCCGCTCTGACTGCTGTTCTCGCGATGAACATCCAAACGGTCCGCCCCGCGGACGCGTGTGGCGTCAAGTTGAACTTCAAGTCGTCGAAGCACCGCAAGGCAATCAGCCGCACGTCGAATCCGTCGCAGGTGCTGCTGCTCGGTAGCCCTCCGAAGAAGCTCGCCACCGATCTGTCGGCGGCCGGGCATAACGTCGAGGTCGCTCCCAGCCCGACGGCCGCGAAGCGAAGGCAGTATGCGGTCGTGATGGTCGACTCGCCTGAAAAGGTGGATGAGGCGCGGACGAAGTTCGGCGACTCGATCGTGGTCGTCCGTTCGGGCAATCCGAGCGCGGATGCACGCTCGGTCGAATCCAGGGTCGCGCGCACGCCGACCCGTGCCGACGAGACTCGCACCGCGGTTGCTGCACGCACGGCTCGTACGCCGACCGCCGCAGGACCGACGCCGGAGCGCCGCCCCACCGACAGTGGTGGTCCTGATGACGCACGCGCCGAGCCGGTCACCCCGCCGAAGCCGGTCGCGATCAAGGCCGAGCCCGAGCGCGTTGTGACCCCGGTCAGGGCCGAGCCGAAGGCGGAGCCCAAGCCCGAGCCGAAGCGTGAGCCGGAGCCCAAGCCCGAGCCGGTCGCCAAGGTCGAGACCAGGTCCGAGCCGCCGGAGCCCAGAGCAACGAAGACGGTGGCGGCTGCGAGCAACAAGCTCGCCGTCGAGCTGTATTTCGGTCTCGGAGCCAGCGAGCTGCGCGGCAATGGAATCGATAAGGCCGCGCGCTGGCTGACCGCTCACCCGGACGCGCAGGTCATCGTGGCAGGACACGCTGACCCGACCGGCACGCCCGAGGGCAACATGGCGCTCGCGCAGACTCGCGCGGAGGGCGTCCGCGATGCTCTGGTCGCGGCGGGAATCGACGCGTCGCGCATCGAGGTCGTCTCCTTCGGCGACACGCGCCTGAAGTACGGACGCGCCGACGGCCGGAACCGCCGGGTCGCGATCGAGCCCAAGTAGTCCAATCTTGTAGCTCTCAGGCGGTGTCAGAACTGCAGCCACTGCTGCGGTGATGATATCGTTGGGGTGGTGAGATCGATCGTTTGGCTGTCCGAGCCGCTGGCGGGTGTTCTTCGCGAGCGGCTCACCGCGGAGACCACGATCGTCAGCTCGGCGCGCGAGTTTCTCGATGCGCAGCGTGACGCCAAGACGCTCCTGTTCGTCGATAGCACGACGATCGAGGATCTCGATGGCAGCACCATGCCCGGTCCGGTCATCGGGATCTGTGACGGGACGCTGCAGAGCGCGATCAACTGGCTGCCATCGCGTCCCTGGCTCTCCCATGTCCTGAGCTCCTCGATGCTCAGCCACCCCCTGGCAGGCGAGCACCTGAACAACGTGATCCAGTCCGTCTCGAGCGGGCAGAAGCTGCGGCTGCTCGACTGGGTCGGTCCCACGATGAGTGGCCGCCGCGTGCGTCTCGCGCAGGCCAGCCGACGCGCCGAACGGCTCGAGCGGATGAGCGACTTCCTAAATTCCAAGGGCGTCAGCGCGCGCACGATCCAGCACCTGCGTGATGCAGCCGAGGAGCTGCTGACCAACGCGTTTTACGACGCGCCGGTCGCGGCGGGAGCCGTCGACCAGCCCATCTCGCGGACACAGGACGTCAAGCTTCCCGACGACGACGCATGTGACCTGGTCTACGGCTGTCGCGATGATCTCGCGATCGTGCGCCTGCGAGATCCGTTCGGCTCGCTGACCCGAGCGCGGCTCGTCGAGGTGCTCAGCCGCTGCGCGCAGACGGGCATGCAGGTCGAGGTCGACGAATCGATGGGTGGAGCCGGCCTGGGCCTGTGGCGGATCTTCTCGGCGGCATCGTTCGTCGCGATCTCGGTGGTCGCGGGACGCCACACCGAGTTCCTCGTCGGGATCGCGAAGCGCGGCACCACACCGAAGCCGTTCGCATTTCATCTGTTCTTCAAGGATGGCAAGAAGCGAACTCGATCCGTGGAAACCTCCGTCACCATCGTGCCGAAGTGAAGGCCTCGCGTTCATGAGCCGAGAAACCAACCCTCCCCTCAATGCAGCCGCGCGCACGCAGGCCGTGATCGAGTCGGTGACCGCGGGCGATGCGGGACTGGTCAATGTCTCCGGTCTGATCGACGAACGGTTCGCTGGCTTTGGCGCCGTCGGTACGCTCAAGACGCTGGTCATCAACGTCGCCGGCATGACCCGCATGACGTCGTTCGGCGTGCGCCAGTGGCTCAAGGGCATGGACGCGCTGCCGAAGACCTTGACCGACGTGTACCTGCTCGGCTGTCCGACGTTCGTCGTCGATCAGCTCAACATGGTCCTCAACTTCGCCGGACCCAGCAAGATCCTCACGGTCGTCGCTCCGTACAACTGCTCGTCGTGCGGCGTGGAATCGGGCGAGCTGATCGACGTGCTCGTCGATCGCGCCAACCTCGCCAAGGGTGGCTTGCCAGAGAAGGAGTGCTCGCGCTGCGGCGGCAAGCTCGAGTTCGACGAGACCCCGGAGAGCTACTTCTCGTTCGTCAACAAGTACGCCGCCTCGAGCATCCATCCCGCAGCGGCCCAGCTGCTCGCCAACCACGGGCTGTACACGTCGCTCGATAGCGCCGGCGAGAAGCCGCCGCGGATCATCAAGCTCGTCCACGGCTCCGTCACGTACTTCCGGATCATCGGCACGATCGGCTCGATGTTCCGTGCACGCCCGCTGCTCGTCGGTGCCGAAGGCGAGGTCGTCATCGATCTCGCCGAGGTCAACCGGTTCGATCCGG
>JACCQV010000833.1 GCA_013813945.1 Deltaproteobacteria bacterium
GGCTACGTGTACCTGCATCTCGCGCTCCCGTAGCACGGGCGAGCGGAGAACAACAAGAGTTCGATGATTAGGCGCAGGCCTTCTCGAGCTCTGCCTCGACCTTGTCCTCGGCCCACTTCTTGGCGACCGCGAGCTCCTTCACGATGAGCTGCTTGGCGCTGTCGAGCATCTTGCGCTCGCCGAACGAGAGCACCTTGCTGCTCTTCAGGCGGTACAGGTCGCGATAGACCTCGGCCACGTCGAACAGCGAGCCCGTCTTGATCTTCTCCATGAACCCGCGGTAGCGGCGGTTCCAGGTCTGCTTGTCGATGTGGACGTCCTTCTCGCGGAGGATGTCGAATACCTCGTCGATCTCGGACGACGTGGCGACGTGGCGTAGCCCGACCTGATCGGCCTTGTCCTTGGGCACCAGGATCTGCATCCCGGTCGCGAGGACCTTCAGCACGTAGAAGGAGCACACCGAGGTGTTGATCTCCTTCTTCTCGATCCCGATCACCTCGGCAACGCCATGGGCGGGATAGACGGCCTTTTCACCAATCTTGAAGTCGGACATGCGGTAGGGGCTCCTCGAGTATCGGCGACAGGCTTGAAGCTGGGCTGTAAAGCAATGCTGGTGCCAGCACGCTGTCGCTCACCAGAAAAGGGTTTGATTCTCTCTGGTTAGTTCGCTAAATGACGTTCTGGACACCCGGGCTGGATGTGCCAGCTTGTCACAGGTCGTCCCGTTGGGGGAGGCCTGTTTCGCGGCGTTTCCTCAACGCGCGGCGGAGGATACCAAGGACTCACGTGCTCGGCATCTAAAACGTAACGCGGCGGGTCGGGTAGCCGGCTTGCGTTCAGGTGTCAGGTGCGATCTCAGGCACTTGGCAGGTGAGAAAATGTGCCATCCCGCGAGGTCTGGTACCCTCTTGGGACCGGTGAGAGGTTCGATCGGGCAGCTGCTCGTCCAGCAAGGCGTCATCGACGCGAGTGCCCTCTCGGATGCGCTCGCGCGCCAGAGCGGACGACACCCTGTTGCCTCCGAGCTCTACGCGCTCGGCTACGCGACCGAACGCCAGCTCGCGATGGCTCTCTCCGCGCAGACCGGGTGGTCCGGAATCGTTCTCGATGAATCGACGATCCGGCTCGACGTCCTCGAGTACGTCTCGCTCGAATGGGCGCGGATCTTCTCCGCACTGGTGGTCTACGAGGACGAGACCACGCTCGTGGTTGCCGCAGCACGACCCGAGGACGCGATCGTTCCGGCACGCGAGCTCGGTGCCGGCCGTGGCAAGAATGTCGAGCTCCGGATCGCTCTCGACATCACGCTCGCGCGCACGATCCGGGTCGCGTTCAAGCGCTGGAAGCTCGGCGAGCTCTACCTCATCGGCGATGACTCGACGCGTCCCGGTTCGTACCTCGCGGTCGTGCACCCGGACGGTGGCGAGCAGGAGGAGCATCGTCGCGCGCAGCGCGCCCTCGCCGAGGAGGCCGCGCGCAACATCGAGGACACCGCCGAGCTCCCCGCGGAGTTCGCCGCGGCTGCCGCGAACGCAATGTCGGGGATGTGGGGGCAGAGCACGATCACGACGACGAGCGAGGCGATCGGCGCGCTCGACGATCACACGATGCTCGTCACGGATGAGATCGATCGGAATCAGGAGGACGAGGCTCCTCCGCACGGCGGCCGCACGCGCGCCCTCATCATCGATCCGGATCGGCCATCGCGCGAGGCACTCGTCGCGGAGCTCGAGCGGCTCGGCTTCGAGTGCCAGGCGGTCGCGAAAGGCGAGCAGGCGGTCACGTTGCTCGGGCGGATGACGTTCGATCTCGTATTCGCCGACCTCGCGACGCCAGAAATCGACGGCCTCCGCATGTGCCGCGCGATCAAGCACAGCAAGCGACTGGCCAAGGTTCGCGTGGTCGTCACGACCTCGGTGGTCGACTCCGGGCAGCTCAAGGATGAGGAGCTCGTGGCGAACGGCGCGGACGGATATCTCGAGAAGCCGTTCGATCCGCGTCGCCTCCACCGCCTTCTGCGCGATCTGTCGACCGAGGAGCACGCGAATCACGAGGTGGTCCTCGCCGATGCTCTCGGGCGTTATCACGCCGGCGATATCGATGGCGCGATCGCGTGCCTGCGCGGCGCGCTGGTCAGCGATCCTGCGAGCCCGAAGCTGCACTTCATGCTGGCCAACATGCTGCAGCGGGCGTCGCGCTGGGCCGAAGCCGTCGATGAGTACGAGTCCGTGGTCGATCTGCAGCCGACGTACTTCCCGGCGCTGACACGGCTCGCCTATCTCTACTTCCGCCAGGGCATGCACGCGCGCGCTGTCGAGACCTGGCGCCGCGCTCTCCCGGTCTGCGAGGACCAGGCGCTGCGACGCAACATCGAGCTGTTCATGCGCAAGCTCGTCGCCGACATGCGCGAGGCCGACTCGAACGTCGGTTGAGTACGTGTCTGGCGTGGAGCTACGCGAGCGTGCCGGGATTCATGATGCCGCCCGGATCGATCGCGGCACGTAGCGCACGCAGATAGGGATCGAGCTTGTGCGCACGCGCACCGACGAGCCAGCCGCCCGCAGCTTCGGCGGCGCGCTCCGCCGCAGCGATGATGGCCCGCTCGGGGATGCCATCTCCGTGCACGAGGGTGAAGAACATGACCGCGCCATCGGCATCGAAGCGAGAGATGTGCGCGCGGGCATCGCCGCCCTGGGTCGCGAGCTCGGTGATCACCGCGCGATAGACACCGCGCAGCTTCGATGGCGTTGCCATCACCTGCAGAGTGGGTGCGTCACCGGGGGTGGGTTCACCCGCGTGCAAGCGCCGCCACCACAGCTCCGCGAGCGCGCTGTCGGTCGCCTGGCCACCCTCGGCGAGCACGGCGCTCGTCAGCAGATCGCGATCGCATGCGGCGAGGTCGGTCGGGCCCGCGGTACCAGCGCAGAGGAGGGTATGGCCGACGGGCAGCACCAGACCATCGAAGTGCTCGCGAGCCTCGTCGGTGTCGTAGATCCGCATTCCCGATGGCGACGCCTCCTCGCGAAGCGCGAGGTAGACCGCGGACAGCGCGTGATCCATCGATGGCAGCGTGTATGCGGCGACGAGACGTGCCTCGGGCTTGACGTGGATGCGCAGCACCGCGGACGTGATGAAGCCGATGGTGCCTTCGCTTCCGCACAACGCACGCAAGAGATCGGGACCGGTCGAGCGGCGAGGCGCGACGCGCGTGTGGACCGATCGACCGTCGGCGAGCACCGCGGAGACGCCGACGACCGCGTCCTCGAAGAAGCCGTGCCGCGCGCTCGACTTGCCCGGCGTCCGCACCGCGATGATGCCGCCGAGCGACGATGTCAGGACGACCGGCGGGTAGTCGCCGATCGTGAGGCCGCGCGGGCCGAGGATGCGCTCGAGCTCGAGGCCGGTGAGGCCTGCTTGCGCGTGGACGAGGAGCGACGTCTCGTCGAGCTCCATCACCTGATCGAGACGACGCGTCGAGAGGAACACGCGCTCGCGGGTGGAGGCGCTGCTGGCCTGTGTGGCGACTCCGGGTAGCGGTGCACCGCGTGGCGGACGGCGACCGGCACCGACCGGGTGGATCGCGGCCTTGTGGGTCCCCGCGCGGCGGATGACCTCCGCGACGTCCGCGGCCGAGCCCGGAGTGACTCGCCAGTGGCCCGGCTCGAGCTCCTCGACGTGCTCGCGGCCGACCGCGGCGACCAGCTCTTCGACCAGGCTCATGGCCGACCTCGGGTCCCGCGCGGACGCAGGCCCATCTTGCCGGGATTGAAGATGCCGTCCGGATCGAGGCTCGTCTTCGCTGCCTCGAAGATCGCCATCGCCTCGCGATGCTCGCCCGCCATGTACGGCGCCTTGAGCAGTCCGACGCCATGGTGGTGGCTGATCGTGCCGCCGACCCGGGTGGTCGCCTCGAGGCCATCGCGCCAGATCAGATCGTAGAGGCGCTCGGCAGACGGTGCATCCGGCGCGGTCCCCGCGAACGTGAAGTAGATCGAGCACCCATCGGCGTAGGCGTGGGAGAAGTGCGCCATCACGACGGCGTGCTGACCGATCGCGGCGCGCACCGAGTCGTACAGATCGGTCAAGCGCTCCCAGCTCGACGCGACCTCCATCGTGTCGACGAACGCGCCGTCGCGAAACATCGGCGACATCCGATAGGAGACGGCGTAGCGGTGCTTGACCCAGGCCCAGCCCGGATCTTCTCCCTTGTCGCGGCACCCGGCAGTCTCGAGCTCGTGGAACGTCAGCGCGGCCTCGACCTCGGTGCGGATTCGGGAGCCCTCGAGCCCGATGATCATCCGGCAGCCGCGGCGCGCGATCTTCTCGGCGACAGTCCCGAACAGCTTGTTGACCAGGTGGGACTTGCCGAGCGCAGCGTTCATCACGATCTTGCGCGAGCCCTTGCCACGCGCGAACTTGATCAGGCGATCGAGGACGCCGTCGTCCTTGGGCGGCTCGCCAGCGGGCCA
>JACCQV010000315.1 GCA_013813945.1 Deltaproteobacteria bacterium
GACTTCTACAAGGTCGCGCGCGACGTCGCGTTCAAGCACGAGGCGCTGCTCGACATCCCGAAGCTCCCCGCCGACGGCAAGGACGTCCCGGTGATCGATCTCCTCGCGTTCACGCCCGTGCCGAGCACCGCGACCGGTGAGACCACGGTCCGTGTCGTGGTCGGCCTGCCGGTCGCGGGCGAGGACGACGCCGGCCGCGCGATCCGGCTCGCGCTCGCGCTCGTCGATGCGCTCGACGGCATCGGCTCGGACGTCGAGCCAGAGCTGCGGCTCGCGCTGGCGGTCCAGCGCGGCGTGGCGCTGCTCAAGAAACCCTCGAAGAACACCAACCGCAGCCCGGGCGAGCACATCTTCGAGATCGAGGAGGCCACCGCGGCGTTCGCGCAGAAGCTCGCACGCCAGGCTCGCGGAGCCGAGATCCTCGTCGGTGGGCGCGTGTTCCGCTCCGCGCGCAACGAGTGGAACTTCGAGGCGCTACCCGCGATCGATCTGCCCGACGAGACGCCGGGCGGTACGGGCGCGAGCAAGAGCCAGGTCGAGGAGGACACGGATCCGGGCACGAAGCGCGCGCGCGTCTACCGCCTGCGTGGGCCCAAGGAGCGTGCACAGCGGCTGCGCGAGCGGCGGAGCTCGGATCCCGGCGGGCGGCTGCACGGCCGCGATCTGGAGCTCAAGGCACTTCGCGACGCATGGCGCGACGTGCTCGTGACCAAGCGCAAGCGGCAGATCGTGATCGTCGGCGACGCCGGCGTCGGCAAGCGCACGCTGGTCCGCCAGTTCATCGAAGGCATCGGCCGCGACGAGGCGGTCGTCATCCGCACGACAGGTCGCGTCGGCACCGCGATGACTCCGTACGGAGTGATCGCGGATCTCGCGCGTGACGTCCTCGGTCTCGCCGAAGATGCGGAGCCGCACGAGGTCGAGCGCCGCCTGCTCCGCGCGATGCCGCTGATCTTCCCCGGTGAGGAGAGCTCGCGCGAGGCGCGCTCGGCGCTGCAGATCTTCGGCATGCTGCTCGGTGCACGCGGCGCGGCGCCTCCTGGCGAGATCGACGCCGACACGCGGAGGCAGACGCTGATCCAGCTGCTCAACCGGATCGAGCAACGGCTCGAGAGTGACAAGCCGATCATCCTCGTGGGCGAAGACGTCCACTGGGCCGATCAGGACAGCCAGGAGCTGTTCGCGGCGCTGCTCAAGGTCGAAACGCCGCGCCCGATCTTCGGCATCATGACGAGCCGCCCCGAGGCACGCATCCTGATGCTCGCCAAGGAGCTCGGCACCGAGCTCGTGGTCCTCGACGAGCTGCCCGAGGCCGCGCGCAAGGAGCTGCTCGCCGAGCGCTTCGTCCCGGGGCACGACATCGACGAGCTGATCGAGCAGATCGTCGCGCGTGCCGGCGGCAACGTCTTCTTCATCCAGGAGCTGCTCGATACCCTGATCGAGCGCGGCATCGTCGTGCCGGATGCGGACGACGCCGAGTATCCGGGCCAGCTGCGCTGGGTCAAGCGCGACGCACGGATCGACGTGCCCTCGACCGTCGAGGATCTGATCCTGACCCGGATCGATTCGCTGCCAACGCCCGAGAAGGATGCGCTGGTTCACGCGGCGATCCTCGGTCGCCACGTCTCCGCCCCGGTGCTGTCGCAGCTCCTCGGCCGCCCCGTCCGCCTCGAGCTCGACGAGCTGATCCGCCGCGGCTTCCTGTCGCCGGCGGACGGCGAGTACCGCTTCAAGAACGACATGTCGATGACGGTCGCGTACAGCCTGATCCCGCACGAGACCCGCGTGCAGATGCACCGCGCGGTCGCGGCGCGAATCGCCGGCGCCGTCGGCTATCGCGTGGGTCAGGACGACGCGCTGATCGCACGCCACCTCGAGCTCGCCGGCGATGACGGTGCAGCCGCCGATCGCTACCTGCGCGCGGCGACCCACGCGATCGATCTTGGCGGCAACGCCGATGCCTTCCGTCAGCTGACGCGTGCGCTCAAGCTCCTCGAGCCGAACGACCACGACCGCCGGTTCACCGCGCACCGCCTGCGCGAAGAGATCCTGCGCCGGATGGCGAAGCGCCCGCAGCAGCTGCGCGAGCTGCACCTCCTGCGCAAGGAAGCCGACGCCACCAAGGACCCGGGCAAGCTAGCGACCGCCCACTGCGCGCTCGCCCAGTTCTACATCGACGTCGGCAAGGCACCGGCCGCCTTGCGTGCGGCGATGCCTGCGCTCCAGTACGCGCGCGACGCGAACGATCCGCTCCTCGAGGCCGAGGCTCTACGCCTGCGCGCCGCGATCGCACGCCTCGTCGGCAATGCCGAGGAGTCGCTGCAGCTCGCCGATCAGGCGCTCGCGTTGATCGATGCCGCCGGTGCGGCCGGAACCACCGAGACGGGACGCCCGTCCTCGCCGGTGCTGATCGCGCGCGCGACGATCCTCAACCAGCGCGGGACCACCCTGTGGAACATCGGCCGCCTCGAGCAGGCGATCGAGAGCTATGCCGAGGCGCTCGTGATCTATCGCGCGATCGGCATGTCGCGGCACGAGGCGCGTGCGCTCAACAACATGGGCATCGTGTTCGCCGCACTCGGCGAGTACGAGGAGGCACTCGCGCACTACAAGAGCGCCCTCAAGATCGATCAGGCGCTCGGTGACCGCTCGAGCATCGCGCTCAAGCTGGGCAACATCGGCCAGTGCTACTCGGATCTCGGCGACGTCGACAAGGCGGAGAGCTACCTCAGCAAGGCGCTCACCGTCGCCGAGCAGACCGGCGATCTGTCGGCGGCTGCGGATGCCGCCGTGTCGTGGGGCCAGGCCAAGATGCAGCGCGGCGAGACCAAGGCCGCCCTCGCGCTCTTCGAGCGCGGACTCTCGCTCGCCACCGAGAATCGCGAGCGCTACCAGGAGATCCGCGCGCTCGAGTACATCGCCCTCGCCCACCTCGGCGTCGGCGATCCACCCGAGGCGGCGCTCGAGATGTCGCGCTCTGCCACCGAGTGGGCGCGCATGATGCCGATGCTCGTCGGCATCATCTACGGCCTGACGTTTCTGGGACTCGCGCTCTCGCGGCTCGGTCGTCACGACGAGGCGATCGCCGCCGTCGACGAGGCGTGTGTTCATCTCGAGGGCTCGCGGCCCGAGGGGGCCGAGCATGTGTATCGCTGGCGCGCGGAGATCCTCACCGCGGCGGGCAGGGTCGAGGAGGCCAAGGTCGCGGCGGCGCGCACTGCGAAGGAAGTCGAAGCCAAGGCGGCCAAGCTCCGGGATCCCGAGCTGCGCCGGCACTTCCTCGCGTCGCGCGCGCGCGCGGTCTGATCAATGTCCAGCGCGCTCAAAGCATTCCGCGCGATCAGCCTCACCGAGGGCGTCTCGTATGTCGTGCTGATGGGGATCGCGATGCCGCTCAAGTACGCGGCCGGGATCCCGAGCGCGGTGCGCACCGTGGGAATGGTGCACGGCGTGCTGTTCGTCGCCTTCGTGATCGCGCTCGCGGTGTGCGCGAAGGTCGAGCGCTGGAACGCGAAGCAGATCGGCATCGCGATGATCGCGGCGCTCCTCCCGTTCGGTGCGTTCTGGCTCGAACGCCGCCTGCGATCCGGCTCGATCTAGACCGCCCAACCGGGCTACGGTCCCTCGGCCATGGCCGACGACGAGTCTCCCGCATCCGAGCCAGCAGCGCCTGCTCGCGAACGGGGCAAGCCGCACCGCGCGATGATGATCGGCATTCTCGCCGGGGCCGTCCTCGGGCTCGCCGCGAACGAGCTCGTACGGCGCGGCATCGTCGATCCTGCGGCGGTTGGTTACGTTGTGGATTACGCCGCGTATCCGGTCGGTCAGATCTTCTTGCGGCTGCTGTTCATGCTCGCGGTGCCACTGATCTTCTCGGCGCTGGTGACCGGGATCGCAGACCTCGAGCCGAGCGCGCTCGGTCGGCTCGGGCTGAAGACGCTCGCCTACACCGCGCTGGTCTCGACGATCTCCGTCATCATCGGTCTCGCCCTGGTGACGTTGATGCAGCCCGGAGGCGGCGACAACAAGGAGCTGATCGAGCTCGCTGCCGAGCTGGCGAAGGGACGACCACCGATCGAGGCGGCGAAGGGCACCGGCATCACCGGCATCGTCTCGATGATCCCGACCAATCCAGTCGCGGCGATCGCAAGCGGCGACATGCTGGGACTGATCGTGTTCTCCCTCGCGATCGGCATCGGCCTCGCGGTGTGCCGCACGGACAACACGAAGCGGCTGCGCGAGACGATCGCCGGGCTCAACGAGGTCACGATGCACCTGATCGGAGCGGTCATGAAGATCGCCCCGTTCGGCGTGGCAGGTCTGCTGTTCGCGAGCTTCTCGACTCTCGGCGTCGAGCTGCTCGGCAAGATCGCGGCGTATGTCGGCGTCGTCGTGCTCGCGCTCGCGCTCCACACGTTCGGCACGTACTCCGTGATCCTGAAGCTGGCGGCCCGGCGCAACCCGATCCGGTTCTTCAAGGACATCCGGCTCGCGATGGCCACCGCATTCGCGACGTCGTCGTCGAGTGCAACGCTGCCGACCACGCTGCGGGTCGCCGACGAGGAGCTCCGCCTCCCCCGTCACGTCAGCCGGTTCGTGCTCACCGCCGGTGCATCGATGAATCAGAACGGGACGGCACTGTTCGAGGGCGTCACCGTGCTGTTCCTCGCACAGGTGTTCGGAGTCGAGCTGACGCTCGCGCAGTCCGCGGT
>JACCQV010000879.1 GCA_013813945.1 Deltaproteobacteria bacterium
CAGTATGACCGAGCTGTACTCGACGTTCAGCTGGACCACGCTCTGCACCGAGGTCGCGAAGCTGAACGTGCAGCTGCGCGAGGGCACGCTGATCACGATCGCGCCGGAGCTCCTTACGGCCTCCTTACGGCGCGATGAGGCGGCAGGAAAACGCTGGAAGAATTCCAGACTTACTGCTCGAAAAATGGCGACCCCGACGGGATTCGAACCCGTGTTACCTGCGTGAAAGGCGGGTGTCCTAGGCCTCTGGACGACGGGGTCAGTTTCTAGATCTTCGAAGAGCGGTGGCGGGGAAGAGTGAGCCCAGATGGTTTCGAACCATCGACCCTCGGCTTAAAAGGCCGGTGCTCTACCACTGAGCTATGGGCCCTCGGGTGCGGGAATCTGCCGGATGAGGAGCCAATTTGCAAGGTCAGGCCAGTAGGTCCGACCACACAGGCATTTCACCAGTGAGGCGCCGGTCAGAATTGATTCCCTGAACGTGGGTCGGTAACGTAGGTTTCAGCACATGGACAAGCGGGAAGCAGTTCGGGTCCCTGTCCGGGTCAAGGCGCACTGCCGTCACCACGGCGTGGTGATCCATGGCTTTGTCGAGGACCTGTCTCGTAGCGGCATGTTCCTGCGATCACCGGAGATGATCGCCTCTGGGTCGGCCGCGGAGATCCATCTCGACGTCCCGGGCGAGGAGCCGTTGCGGCTCGACGCCGAGGTTGTCCGGATCGAGCATACGAACGAGCGCGAGGGGATGGCGTTCCGGTTTGTCGATCCAACGGCGAATGGCCGTGGCATCGCGAACTTGCTGATGCGCCAGCACGCGACGACGTCCCGATAGCGCTTTTCCCTGGCGAAATCGAAGCCTTGCGCCCTTGATTGGGAGGGGGCCGTGGCTATGATGGCGCCTCGATTCCCTTGCTCTCGCCCGTGTCCGATCCGTCGACTCCTGGCCCTGGTGGCGCCCCGGGTGGCAAGCGAGCCACCCGGAAGATGCTGCTCGCCCTGCGCGACGCGCTGACACCTGCGACCCGGACGAGCGCGAGCCGTTCGATCGCCGATCGGGCCACTGCCCTGCTCGACGTCAAGCTCCCGCAGGGCAGCCTCGTTGCGCTCTACGCCGCCAAGGGCACCGAGGTCGAGACCGCGGAGATCGACGGTCATGCCGGCTCGCACGGCATGCGCGTCGCGTATCCCCGGATCGTCCCAGGCGATCGTCGCCTCGCATTTCATGAGGTTCCGCGCCAGGAGCTCGTCATCGCCAGGTTCGGCCTGCGCGAGCCGCGCCCGGATGCGCCGGCGGTGGCGCTCGATCAGATCACGGCGTTTGTGATCCCGGGGATCGCCTTTGATCGTGCTGGGGGGCGAATCGGGTGGGGTCGCGGTTACTACGATGCAACGCTGGAGGCCGTGCCTTCGGCGTTGCGGATCGCACTCGCGTTCGAGTGCCAGCTCGTCCCGCACATCGGGCGCGAGCCGCACGACATGCCAGTGCACTACATCATTACCGAGGTCGCGACCTACGCGGTCGTGTGAGCCATGGACGCTATCTACATTCTCGCGGGAGTCGCACTCGGCCTCGTCGCCGGCATGATGGTCGGAACGCGGCTCGGCCGCGCACGCGGTGACGGCTCGGCTGCGCGCGAAGCAGCCGAGGAAGAGGCCGAGAAGATCCGCTCGGCCGCGAAGGCGGACATCGAAGCGATCAAGCAGGCCGCCGAGGTCGACGGCAAGGAAGCGGCCCGCAAGCACAAGGCGGACCTCGATGAGGAGCTGCGCGGCCGGCGCACCGAGCTGCAGAAGCGCGAAGAGGGACTCGCGGGCAAGGAGCGCGAGGTCGAGAAGACCCGGCGCGAGGCAGAGCGGCGCGCGAGCGAGCTCGAGAAGAAAGAGAAGACCGTCGACGGCAAGATCAAGCAGGCGGATGTCGCCGTCGAGAAGGCGGAGTCCGCGCAGACCGAGGCGCGCAAGAAGCTCGAGCAGATCGCCGCGCTCACCGAGGAGCAGGCGCGCAAGAAGCTCGAGGACGAGGTCAAGGCGCAGGCCTATGCGTCGGCCGCTGTCGAGATCAAGCGGATCGAGGACGACGCTCACAAGGAAGCCACCGCGCGCGCCAAGACGATCGTGGCGACGGCGATCCAGCGGTTCGCGAGCGAGTTCGTGCACGAGCGCACGGTCGCCGTGATCCCGTTGCCCAGTGACGATCTGAAGGGCCGGCTGATCGGCCGAGAGGGCCGTAACATCCGCGCGCTCGAGGCCGCGACCGGCATCGACATGATCATCGACGACACCGCGGAGTCGATCACGATCTCGTGCTTCAACCCCGTGCGACGCGAGGTCGCGCGGCTCGCGATCTCCGCGCTGGTTGCCGACGGCCGGATCCATCCGACGCGGATCGAAGAAGTCGTTCGCAAGGCGGAGAAGGAAGTCGAGAAGCTGTGCAAGGAGGCCGGCGAGCAGGCCGTGTTCGATCTCGGCCTGCACCGCGTCCATCCCGAGCTGGTCAAGCACCTCGGCCGGCTCAAGTTCCGCCAGTCGTACGCGCAGAATGTTCTGCTCCACTCCGTCGAGGTCGGCTACCTCGCCGGGCTGATCGCCGCCGAGCTCGGCGCGAACATCAAGCTCGCGCGCCGCGCCGGCTTGCTCCACGACATCGGCAAGGCGCTCGATCACGAGCAAGAGGGCCCGCACGCCGAGGTCGGCGCGGCGCTCGTCCGCAAGTTCGGCGAGTCGCCCAAGGTCGCGCAGGCGATCGCGTGCCACCACGGCGAGGTCGAGCCCACCG
>JACCQV010000880.1 GCA_013813945.1 Deltaproteobacteria bacterium
CCATCTCGGGGCTGGCCACAGGGGACCCTCGCGCCGCGCCGATCGCGCGATCGGCGGCACGCGGATTCGCGGTCAGCTCGGTCGGACGGAGCACGATGCGAACGACGCCGAGTGCACTTGCACCGTCAGCGACGCGCTTCGCGTCGACGACAGCGAGACCGCGCGCGATCCGATCGTCGAGCGACGGCATCGTGGTCAACGTGACACTCGCTGGATCTGCGGTTTCCTGGAAACCGTCGACGAGAACCCGGCGTGCCGCCTCTCGCTGTTCACCATCCCATGTGCTCGCGACGTCGGGCGCTAGCCCGAGCAGGTCGCGTAGCTCGAGGTCCCCCGGATCGACCCGAGTGTCTCCGGCGCCGCACGCACCGGTGAGTGCCGCGGCTGAAGCCACGGCGATGCACCACGATGTTCCCCGCATCAGCGCTCATCCTAATCGGAGTTCATGGTGCGCGCGCGACTTCGTCGTCGATGACTGACGTTTGCCGCAACCGATAGGTGATCTCACGGTCGGTACCAATGCCACTCACGGCCGACTCACGCGCTAACCACTCGATGCTAGGCTGCTGCGCATGCAGATCGTGAGCACCGTGGTCTCGCGACCGCTCGATGAATGCTGGCGCGTCTTCACGGATCCCGCTGCGTTGATCGCGTGGATTCCCGGACTCCGAGCGTCGCTCGTGATCGAGACTCGCGACGATGGCCTACCGCAGGAGATCCAGTTCGAGTTCGGCAAGGAGCTGATCTACTCGCTCCTCTACACGTATGACGTGGCTGCACGCATCGTGCGCTGGGAGCCACGGCCCGGCGAGCACGGCGCCGTCCGCGGCTTCGCACGCTTCGAGAAGGAGGGCGATGGCGAGGCGACTCGCGTCACCTACGCGCTCGAGCACGAGGCAGGGCGCAAGGCGCTCGATCGTGCGATCGATGATCCGAAGCTGCTGGTCGAGGCGTTCGCGCGCTGGATGCACGAAGGCCCGGTCGCGTAGCGGCTAGTTGATCCCAGCGCCGTACGTCAGGGTCGCGATCCGATCGATGTTCGTGTCGGCGTGCGAGTAGCGCTCGACAGTGCCATCGGGCCAGCGGACCTCGACGGTGAAGCTGCAACCCAGGTCGCCGAGACCGAAGTACAGCGTGCGGGTGTCCATCGAATTGTAGGTGCCGCGGCTCGCCTTGACCTCGCGCACGAGGACGCTGTCGCCGGCGGTGATCGTCACGCGCGTACCGATCGCATCACGGTTGATCGCGGCGCCGTCGCCCTTCACGCGCAGTGCGAGCCAGTGATGATCGTCGCCGATCTCGTTCCGCATCAGGAGGTTCGCGCGACCACCGCCCTGATCGCGCGCGCCGAGGAGCAGGTCCAGATCGCCGTCGCGATCGATGTCAGACCACGCATGGTTCTGGGCGCCCTTCATTCCCGGGCCTCCATCCTCGTCGGTGAGCCCGACGCTGCGATCGAGGACGCTGTAGTTGCCATCGCCCTTCTGGTGCATCAGCCCGAACCAGCCGCGCTGCAGCTCCGTGGTGTACCCGCTCTCGTACTTGTCGGTGCGCGACAGCGAGATATCCATCCGGCCGTCGTTGTCGAAGTCGATCATGGCGGCATCGACGTCGCCCTCGTTGTACGGCAGCCCGCGATCGAGCCATGCATTGCTGAACGTGTAGCCGCCCGCGGCACCGGAGTTGAGCAACAGCACCGTCGGGTCTGACCACGTTCGGCTGTAGTCGCCACCGGGGTGCGAGATCGAGGACACGACGACGTCGAGATCGCCATCGGCATCGGCATCCTCGCACGCCAAGCCGAACGCGTTCGAGCCCACGTAGCTGCCCGGCGCCTTGCCGGGCTCGGGCATCCGCCCCATACCCGTCGCTGCGATCCAGTAGTTGCCTGTCGGCAGGCTCGCGAAGCCCGCAGCGACCGCCACGTCGGTGAATGTGCCGGCCCCGTCATTGCGATAGAGCTGGTTCTGCGCGCCGCCCTGCGAGACGCCGTAGACCGCGACCAAAACGTCGAGATCGCCATCGTCATCGTAGTCGCAGGCGACGCTGCCGTTCGACGGGTTCGCGAGGTTGCCACCGAGCCGCGTGCTCGCTTTTGCGAACGTGCCGTCGCCGTTACCAAGGAACAGATCGTCGAGCGAGCCGTAGCTGGTCTGGCCGTTTCCGACGAACAGGTCGATCTTTGCATCACCGTTGAAGTCAGCGAACACCGCGTTGCCCGCGGTGGTTGCACCGGCGGACCCCTCGATGCCGCTCGCGGTCTTGCGCGTGAACTTCCCGCTGCCGTCGTTGAGCCACAGCGAGCTCGTCAGGCCGGGAAGCGGAATATCCAGCCCGGCGAAGCAGTCCTGATCGCCATCGTTATCGACGTCCGCGAATGCAAAGAATCCGGCCTGCACGTTGCGCAGTCCAGATGCGACGCTGACGTCGGCAAAGGTTCCATCGCATCGGCTCTCGAACACGAGGTGCGTGTACGGGATGTTCGCCTTCGGATTCGGGAACAGATCGTGCGCGACGATGTCGTCGCAGCCATCGCCGTTGATATCCGCGAAGGCGAGCCGGCTGTGATCGTTGATCGGAATCGCGGTGGTCGGACTCACGACGAAGTTGTTCGCCTGGATACCGCTCGCCGCAGAGACGTTGGTGAACGATGACGCGGTCGGCGCGTGGACCGGCTTCGCGCTGCACGCGAGTGGCTCGGGCAAGGCATCGGGCGTGAGCTCGCTCGTCGAGCCGCCATCACAGGCAGCGAAGGCCAGCAGCGCTGCGATCGTCGTTCGAGTCATGCAGACATTCGTAGTCCACCGACCGATACCCGACCCAGCGATAGGATCGGCCGCTTTGCTGGCGACTCGAGTGGCCGGTGGCTACGGCGCGCCGGCAGCGATCGGCTGCGGCTCGAAGCCGAATACCGACAGATCGAAGGCGCTCGCGTGCGAATTCACCACGAAGCCCTGGAGGTTGACGTTCTCGGGGTCGGCACCGCGGACGACGAAGACGCCGAACCCGAGCTTGATCTGCGTGTCGAACGTACCGCCCTGCGCGGTGATCAGATCATCGATGCTGACACTCTGCTTGCGCGCGGCAGCGGTCGTGCTCGCGAGCGGGAAGGAGCACGGTGCGCAGACCGTTGCGCCGTTGTTGGTCATCGCACCGCCGGTCTCGCCGAACAGGTAGAGATCGACGGTGGCTCCGGCGCCGGCTGGCGTGCCCGGCAGCCCGCCCGTGTACGTCATGTGGAAGGTCGTATCGAACGTGTTCGTCGTGCTTGCGATCTTGCCTGTCTGTTCGAGAACGTGCGGGAACGTGAACACCTTGGGCGTCGTCCCGGTCGCGGTCTGCGGCAGAGCCTGCATGGACTCGATGCCGGGGGTGAGGCTGCTCGTGGTGGTGCTCGCGAAGATTCCCGGTGCCGCAGCGCCGCTGATCTCGGTGACGACGTAACCCGACTTCGGCGCCGTCACCGGCTGCGGGAACGCCATGATGGCCACGGACGAACGCTCGCGCTGAAAGCCGGCACCG
>JACCQV010000911.1 GCA_013813945.1 Deltaproteobacteria bacterium
CAGTCTGGCCGGGCACCCTCGACGAGGTCAAGGACGACGTCGAGCAGCGAGCTGTGCGACGCCGCCCGCACCACCGACGAGCAGGTGCGCGAGCCACAACCCCAGCGACGCCGCGAGCGCGTCCGCCTCGGGCATCCCGAACAGCCGGCCGCACAGGGCGACATAGACCGCCTCGCGCGCCCCGGCCCCGCCGACGGTGATCGGCAAGAACGTGGTCGCCGCGGCGAGCGGCACGACGAGCAGGGACGCCGCCAGATCGATGGGTGCGAGAGCGGCGAGTAGCAGCCAGCCGGCGGCCGCGATCAGCGCCTGCGTTCCGATCGAGAGGACGGCGGCGAGGGTGAAGGCGCCGCCATCGCGCAGCTCCGGCAGTCGCTCCGCGTGCTTCGCGAGAAACCGCGGCAGGTAGGGCGCGAGCCGTCGCGCAGCCGCGATCCCGATGACGAGCACGCACGAGCCGGCGCAGCCGAGCACGGTCCACAACCACAGATCGCGCGTCTCGATCGACTCGCCCGCGGTCGCGAGCCCGACGGCGAGCAACGCGAACAACGCGAACAGCCCGAGTGCGCGCTCGACGAGGACCACCGCGAGCGCCCCGGTCGTGCCCTCGGAGGCAAAGGCCTCGCGCGTGACGACGCCGCGTCCGACGTCGCCTGCGACCGCCCCGGGCAGGTAGTTGTTGTAGAAGAACGCGACGAAGTAGAGGTAGATGAGCCGCGGGAGAGCAGGGATCGCCGTCGCGCCATACGCGCGCATCAGCACTCGCCAGCGGACCGCTCCCACGACGACGTTGAGGGCGACGAGCGCGATCGCGGCTGCGAACGTCGCGTAGGGAATTCTGCCGAGCGCGTCGCGCGCCTCGCCGAGATCGACCCGCGTCGCGATGTACGCCAGGCCCGCGGCGGTGCCGAGCACGCGCAGCAGGAACCCGAGGCGCACTCTCATCCGGACCTAGTACTCGAGCTCGCCGTACATCGCGGACAATTCGGAGGCCTTCGTCGGCAAGGCGAACCACAGCTTCGCGAGATCGATTTCGACGTCGTCGAACGGTTCGGCGCGGACCTTGTCGCCGTCGCTGTGCACATCGATCAGCAGCCACTTGCCGCCCTGGAGCCGCATGATGTCGACACTGCGGGTCTTCGGCTGGATCAGCCAGAGGTGGCGGACACCGGCAGCTGCGTAGATCGGCAGCTTGCGCTTGCGATCGAGCTTCTCGGTCGACTTCGACGCGACCTCGCAGACCCAGTCGGGCACGACCGTGAAGCTCGCGCCCTCGGGGACCTGTGGCATGCGCGATCTGTGCCAGCCTGCGAGATCCGGAACAAGAACCCCCGTTCCGAGGTGGAGCTCTGGTTCGTCGAGAATGATCCAGCCTCCGGGGCCGCCGCCGCTGCCATGGCAGAACGGCGGGATCAACTCAGCTCCGAGCATCGAGGCTACGGATGTGTGCGGACCACCGGGGCGGGGCGACAGGATCAGCTCGCCGTCGATCAACTCGGCGATCATGTTCTCGGGGGCATCGAGGACGTCCTGGTACGTCGCTTCGCGCTTCTCGCTCATGCCACGACCCTACCAGACCCCTCCGACCCGGCAGCCCCGGAAATCGACGACGATCCGTGATACGCGAGGGACCATGGCGAGCGAACCCGCGGCCTCGGCACCGCCGCCGGACCGCGAGCCATTCGGTGAACGGGTGCGGCGCGTCGCGGCGAGCGCAGGTGTGCAGCTCGTCCTGTGTGGCGTCTTGCTCGCCCTCGCGTTCCCGGCACGCTCGTCAGGCGCGATCGGCCTGTCGATCATCGCCGGCGCGCTCGGCGTGGGCGTCGCGCTGCTGTGGCCGCGGCTGCCCGACTACGTGCGCAAGCCGCCCGGCGATGTCACGGGTGCGCTCGTCGTCACGATCGTGATCGTCGCGGGGCTCACCACGTTCTGGGACGCGCTGACCGTGGCGCCGGACTGGCAGCTGGGTGACTGGGGGCCGCACCACGCCGTGATCGCGAACATCCTGCCGTCGCTGCCGGGCCTCGACGTTCCGGTGTGGAACCACGCCCTGTCGACCGGGGATGCGCCGCTCGAGCTCTATCCAGCGTTCACTCACCTCGTCACCGGTCACGTCGCGGTCGCACTCGGCCTCGAGAACGACATTCCGCTCGCGCTGATGATCGTCGCGGTGATCGTGCACGTCTCGATCGCAGTCGCGACCACCGTGATCGCCATGCGGATCGCGCCGAGACCGCTCGCGCTGATCGTCGGCTTGTTCGCGCTGATCGATAGCGGCGCGATCGCGCACGGTGGCACCGTCGGCCTGTTCAAGTGGGCGCTGCTCCACAGTGGCCTGTCGCTCGTGTTCACCACGATCGCTGCCGCCGGCATCCTCGCAGCGCTGAACCGTCCGCGAATCGCGGCGTCCGTCACGATCTGGATCGCGGTCGCACTCGCCACCGCGTGCCACCCCGCGGGCCTGATCGCCGCAGCGGCGATGTGCCTTGCGCTCGCCGCCGTCGCGCTGCTCGCCGGAGATGTTCCGCCGCGCCGCGCACTGATCGCGATCGGTCACATCGTGCTCGGTGTCGCGCTGAGCTCGTTCGTGTGGATGCCGCTCGCCGAGCGGATCGTCGCGTACGGCCAGCACTTCCCGAACGCGCTGCGCTCACCCGGGCGCTTGCTCGAGGATCTGCTCGCGGCTCCGTCGCCGGTGACCTCGTACGCGATGCTCATGTACGCCGGATACTTCGGCATCCTCGCGGGGCTGTGGTCGCGGCGCGCAACCGTGGTGTTCGTGTCGGCCGCAGCGCTCGTGCTGCTCGTCGGGCTCTCGGACACCGCGTACATGGCGTTCGATCTCGCGCCCGGAAAGGAGACGGCGCGACTCGGCACCGAGAGGCTCATGCAGCTCGCGCGGCCGTTCGTGGCCGCCGCCGCTGCGTTCGGCATCAGCGTCCTCGTGCGTAGCGCGATCGCGGCATGGGGGCCGGCGAGCACGCGGCAACGCCTCGTCGCGGCCGCGCTGCTCGGCATCATGACGGGCGCGGTCCTCCGCGTTGCACCGGGGCTGTGGTGGAACGGTGTCCAGCGCGCGAGCTCCGATACCCGCGTCTACGCGCCCGATCCGCTCGGCCGGCAGATGCTCGGCGCGTGGGGGCGTGAGAGGGCCGCGACAGTCGGGCCCGCGTCCTGGGCGCGCGTCCTGTTCGAGACCGACACGCACGAGCACATGCACCTCACCGCCGAGACCGGCCTGCCGACGTTCCACGCCAGCTGGCTCCCCGATCTGCTGCTGCGCGAACGGATCGAGGATCTCGGCGATGCCAGCCTCCGCCGGTTCAACGTGCGCTGGGTGATCGCCGCCGACAAGTCGCCGACCTTCGGCGATCCCGACACCGAGCTCACGCTCGGCACGTTCCATATCCGAGAGCTGAAAGAGTGGGACGGCAAGTTCGCGCGGATCGAGAAGGGCACGGGCGACGTCCGCGTGCTGCGCCTCGATG
>JACCQV010000918.1 GCA_013813945.1 Deltaproteobacteria bacterium
CACGTAATCCTGTGGGCTAGCAACCTAACGGACTTACTAGTGTTATGGAACGGGAGGATTTAGCCGTCGTGCGTCGCGTCCTTCTCCTGAACGCCTTGATCTTCGCGGTGTTGGCCGCGGCGGTCGCCCTCGCTTATTACGGCTACAGCTACACGGAGGTCTCCTCCCGCGAACGCGAGCTCGCGCTGATGCAGGACCTCGCCAAGGAGAAGGTCCTCAACATCGAGTCGCTGATCGACGACGCGGACACCAAGCTCATGCGCGAGGTCCAGCTCGAGCGCCTCGGGGAGCTCGGTGAGCTGGTCCGGCCAACCGGCGCGGCCGTCGCGAGCGTGTTCGTGCTCGATGACAAGCTCGAGCTGATCCCTGGCGGCTACTACTCGAACCGCCCGTCCAAGGAGGGCGACGAGCTGAAGAAGTACTTTTTCTCGCGGATCTTGCCCGAGCTGCCGCTCGCGAAGCTGCCGCTCGGCGTCCGCGACCACCGGTTCCTGCGCGAGAAGAGCGCTCTCGGGCAGCCGCCCGGTCGCTGGTATCTGTTCTCGTTCATGCGCCGGATGTCGGGCGATCGGACGTTCTACGTCGTGATCGAGGACGATCCGATTCACCTGGTCGGCCGCGTGTTCCCGCAGTTCTTCGCATTCCCCGAGAAGCTGCGCCTGTACCAGGTGGTCGACGAGCTCGGTCAGCTCGTGTTCGGTAGTCCGTTCTCGGAGGTGGAGGAGGACCTCGTGGTCGAGTGGCCGTTCTCGCTCACCGTTGACGGCTGGGTGCTGCGCGGGACCCAGAAGGACATCCCCGACGACAGCGCGCTCAAGCGCAAGAAGCTGGTCGACTCGATCCTGATCGGCGGCGCGATGACGGTCATCCTCGCGGGCCTCGGCTTCCTCGCATACGCGATCCGACGCGAGCGCCGGCTCAACGAGCTCAAGAGCGAGTTCATCTCGAACGTCTCGCACGAGCTCAAGACGCCGCTGTCGATCATCTCGATGTTCGGCGAGATGCTGGCGGAGGGCCGCACGAAGAGCCCCGAGCAGGCCCACGAGTACGCCGAGATCATCTGGCGCGAGAGCGTTCGCCTCGGGCGCCTGATCGACAACGTCCTCGACTTCGCAAAGATGGAGCGGGGGATGGGCGTCTACGAGTTCGGCGAGTCCGACATCGGCGAGGTCGTCGAGCGCGCGATCGAGCTGTCGAACCGGCGCGTCCAGAGCGCCGAGATGACGCTGACGACCGAGATCGATCCGGACCTCCCGCTGGTCGAGCTCGACGCCAACGCGTTCACGCTCGCCGTGATGAACCTGATCGACAACGCGATCAAGTACGCCGCCGACGGCAAGAAGATCGCGGTCACCCTCAAGCGCGAAGGCGATCGCCTCGTCCTGCGCGTTCGCGATTGGGGGCCCGGGATCGACCCCGAGGAGCACGGGCGAATCTTCGAGCGGTTCTATCGCTCCCGTGCCGTCCGGCTGAAGCCAATCCGCGGCTCGGGGATCGGACTGGCGCTCGTGCAGCACATCGCCAAGGCGCACGGTGGCGAAGCCGAGGTCGAGAGCAAGGTCGGCGAGGGGGCCACGTTCCGCATCTCGATCCCGATCGATGGTAAATAGCTAGCCGTGACGGACGTCGAGGAGGAAGCAGCTCGCAAGCGGATCCTCGTGATCGAGGACGAGCCCGACATCGTGCGAGGCCTGCGCGATGCGCTGCAGTTCGAGGGTTTCGACGTCGAGGCCAAGGGCACCGGCGCCGAAGGCCTGATCGCCGCGATGGACTGGGCACCGGATTGCGTGCTGCTGGACCTGATGCTGCCCGACGACAACGGGTATCGCGTGTGCGAGACGCTGCGGCAGCGCGACGAGACCGTCCCGATCATCATCCTGACCGCGAAGGCGCAGGAGACCGACAAGATTCGCGGCCTCGATGCCGGCGCCGATGACTACGTCACGAAGCCGTTCTCGGTCGCCGAGCTGATCGCTCGCATCAACGCGATCTTCCGGCGGCAGGCGCGTCTCGTCTCTCACTCCGACGAGACGTTCACGATCGGAACCTGGACGATCAACGCGCGCAAGCACACCATGAGCAAGGGCCGCACGAGCAAGCGGCTGACGTTCTACGAGCTCGAGGTGCTCAAGCTCCTGCGCGAGCGCTCCGAAGAGACGGTGTCGCGCGACGAGCTGCTCGAGAAGGTCTGGGGAATCCAGGCATCGCCGACGAGCCGCACCGTCGACAACTTCATCGTCAAGCTGCGTCGCAAGCTCGAAGAGGACCAGAAGAACCCGCGCCACATCCTCACGGTGTACGGCCTGGGCTACAAGCTGGTCCCGTAGCTCGGGGCTCAGGTCGCGGCTATCAGGTCGCCTTGGCGGAGGCCTTGACGATCGCGTAGACCTGCTTCGCGAGCGCCTCGCTCCACGCGGAGCCGGGCGTGCTGAAGCCGTCCATCGAGCGCTCGTCGTAGATCAGGTAGATCGCGCCTTCCTTGTCGAGGGCGACCGCCCAGTGCACTTCTGGCTGGTACGTGTTGCCGTTCTCCTCGGTCTTCATCTGCATCGTGTAGATGAAACCGTTCGGCTCCTCGGTGAGAACCTTGCCGTTGATGTAGCCGGTGTGCTCCAGGGTCAGCGCCTTGCGGTTCGCGAGGGCCTCGGCTGCGTTGCTCACGGCCATGTTGGAAACCGTGATCACGTAGTGGGGCGCGAGCGTGATGTCGACGCCGCCGTTGCCGTTCTTCTCGAGCTTCGCGTCCTTCGGCACCTTCATGGTGACGTGAATCATCGGCGAGACGGTGGTGAGGTCCTTCTCGACCCAGTCGGCCTCGTTGATCGTCAGCGTCGGGCCCTTCGCCGTATCTGCAGCCTTGCCGGGCTCGGCCGTCTTGCCGGCGGCACCGCCACCGGCGTCCTTGTCCTTGCCCTTGCAACCGGCGGCGAGGGTGAGAGCGAGCGTGGTGACGAGAATGGTGATTCGTTTCATGGGGGGGACGATTACACGACCCGTGCCGGAGCTGCGCGACCAGATCTCGCCCAGTTGGGTGCACCCCGCGGGTCCGCACGCACCCACCGCCCTCGCGGCGCGTCGTGGATGGACCCAGATCAGAGCGGACGCGGTGCGAGCCCGGCGCCATGCGCGATCATCACCGCGGCTCGCGCGCGGGTAACCGGCACGTGCGCAGTCGA
>JACCQV010000928.1 GCA_013813945.1 Deltaproteobacteria bacterium
CCCGACGGCCACACGTTGCTGGTCCGCATCGTCTCGATGCTGACGAAGATGATCGCATGAGCCGCCTACGCCGACGCCTACGCTTACGCCAACGCCGGATCAACACAGCCGAACTCTGGGGTTAGGCGGCGGAGGCGCCGGCCTTCTTGGCGCGGTTACGCTCCTTGCGTCCGCCCTTCTTCTTCGGCTCGGCAGCCGCCTCGGAACCTTCGCTGGCCGCAGCCACCTCGGGGGTCTCCTCGGCGGTGTGAAGGCCGTCGCGCTCCTTGATGCGGGCAGCCTTGCCCGACAGGTCGCGGAGGTAATACAGCTTCGCCTGGTGAACGCGGCCGCGCGCGATCACTTCGATCTTGTCGATGTTGGGCGAGTTGTCGGGGAACACGCGCTCGACGCCGACGCCGTAGGAGATCTTGCGGACCGTGAAGGTCGAGCGAGAGCCCTTGGCGACGCGGCGAATGCACACGCCTTCAAATGCCTGGAGGCGAGTCTTCTCGCCTTCGCGAATCTTCGCCCAGACCTTGATCGAGTCGCCGGGGCGGAACTCGGGAAGGGTCGCCTGGCGACGTTGAGCTTTTTCGATGGAATCGAGGATCCGGCTGGCGCTCATGATGTTCATCCGTCATCCACGACCTTCGAAGAAAAGGCCGATGGGACGCAGGGTTCTGCCAGAGATCACCCCGCTACGTCAAGCCACCGGAACCGTCACCGGCCGAACAGTCGATCGAGGAGGATCGCCCCGGCGCTGCGAACCGAGAGGTGGTTCCAGTCCGAAGCCCCTTCGATCGGTGCAAGCACGCGAGACACAGAGGGAATCAGCTCGTCTGCGAGCCCCCAGCCGGTCCCGAGGAGGATCAGCAAGGGGCCGGGATCGAGGGTGGCCTCGGCGAGTAATTCGCTCGGAGATCGGCGGGGAGCCCAGGGAAACGACTCGGGTCGGGCGGAGGTCCCGACCACGACCGGGGGCCGCCCGTACTCCGCCGTCAGCTCCGCGAGGACCGTTTCGACCGAGTCTGCGGTGCGTACGAGCGCGAGCGCGGAAGCGCGGCTGCCGGCACTCGGTGCGCGCGCGGCTTCGGCGCGAGCCGCTTCGTCCTCCAGCCACAGGCTCGCGATGTGCGCCGCCTTCTCGCGATGGACCGTGATCGGCGTGACGATGTGATACGCGGCGAGACCGTACGTCATCGTCGAGCGCGCGAGGTCGTGAACGTCGAAGTTGGTCAGCGACGTCGTGACGAGCTTGCCGGTGCGATCGACGCACGGGTGATGGATCAGCGCGAGGTGCGTGCGCGTGCGGAGGTCCGGCGGCAGACCCTTGCGATCGGCCTTCGACAAGGTAGCTGCCGCGAACAGATCAGGTCGGCGCTGCGCGGTACGAGAGATCGATTGCGCGCGGCGCCACGCGGCGATCACGGCGTGGTTTCCCGACGACAGCACCGCGGGAACCTCGAGCTCGACCGGCTCGCCGTTCTTGATCCCGGTCAGCTTCGGCGGCCGCGTGTACTGCGGATACTCGAGCATCCCTGCTGCGTGCGATTCGTCGTCGGTGGACGTCGCCTCGCCGAGAACACCGGGCACGAACCGCGAGACGGCGTCGATGATCACGAGTGCGCCGAGCTCGCCCCCGGACAGCACGTAGTCGCCGATCGACAGCTCCTCGTCGATCGCGAGATCGATGACACGCTGGTCGATGCCCTCGTAGCGACCGCACACGAGCACGAGGTGCGGCAGTGCAGCGAGCTCCTTGACGCGTGCCTGCGTCAGCGGTGTGCCCGCCGGCGACAGGAAGATGCGATGTGCCGGCGGCTCGCCCGCGGACCTGCCGATCGCCGCGAGCAGCGGCTCGACCTTCATCACCATCCCCGGCCCGCCGCCGTACGGATTGTCATCGACGGTGCGGTGACGATCGGTGGTGAAGTCGCGCGGGTTGACGGTCTCGACCGTGATGATGCCGGACTCTCGCGCGCGGCCCACGACGCCTGCGGTCAGCGCTGGTTCGATCAGCTCCGGCAGGATCGTCACGACCGAGAACTTCACTTCCTGATCCGATCCTCGGGCAGACCCTCAGGTGGGTCGACGGTAATGATGCCCGCCGCGACATCGATGTCCGTGACGAACTGATCGACGAGCGGCAGCATCCGCTCGATCTCGCCATCGTGAATGACGAGCAGGTCGTGATGGCCGAGCTCGATCGAGGCGACCTTGCCCCAGGGTCGACCGTCGACCAGAACGACGTCGCAGCCGATGAGATCGTCGAGGAGGACGTCGCCCTCCTCCATGTCGAGCAGGGAGCGATCGACCTCGACGACCTGCCCCTTGAGCAGCTCGGCCTCGTTGCGCGTGGCGACCCCCTCGAGGGCGACCAGCCAGCCGTGGTGAGTGCCGCGCGCCTTGAGGATCTTGCGCTCGACGCCACCGACGAAGATCGTCTCGATGTCCCCGAGGATCACCGAGTCGGGGTCGTGCGTGTGCACGACGACCTCGCCGCGGATCCCGTGGGCCCGCGCGATGCCGCCAATCTCGAGACGCGGATCGCCACGCATCGAGAGAGCCTGGCTCTTATTCGAGGATCTCGACGAGCGTGCGCTTGCGAGAGCGAGGCGCGCAGGCCTGAACGATCGTGCGGAGCGCGCGTGCAGTCTTGCCGCCGCGGCCAATCACCTTGCCGAGATCCGGCTCGGCGACTTCGAGCTCGTAGACGTTTGCCTGGCGCTCCTCGACGAGCTCGACGCGAACTTCGTCCGGCTTGTCGACGAGGTTGACCGCCATGTAGCGGATCAGCTCGGCGAGATCCGGAGAGACGGCCTGCGGACGGTTACCACCACCATCGCCACCCTGGCGATCGTTGCGGTCGTCGCGATCATCGTCTTCGTTCATTGCGGGCTGACGGTCTTGGCGGCGTTCCGCGCGGTACGACGGATCACGGCGGCGAGCGTGCCACTGGGCTGCGCGCCGACCTTGATCCACTTCTCGTAACGCTCGGCGTCGAGCTTCAAGACCTTGGTGGTCGGATGATAGGTACCGAGGAGCTCGATGAAGCGACCGTGGCGGGCGCAGCGCTTGTCAGCAGCCACGATCCGGTAGAACGGGGACTTCTTCTTACCCTGACGAGAGAATCGAATCGCGACAGACATGGAGATCCTCAACCAAAAAAGGAATCGAGAGCGGCGCAATCTACTCAGGCATACCCCCCCTGTCAACGTGCTATATGACCGGCCATGTTCCGCCGGGTTGGGCTACTGGCCGCGCTCGTTGCAGCGGCTTGTTGCTCGAAATCTGAAGTAAAAGGCGGCGGCGGCGCTGGGAGTGCGTCGGCGGCGGGTCCGACGTTTTCGTTGATCGGCCTGGCCGAGATGCGGGGGCAGATCGGCCCCTGCGGCTGCACCAGCGACCCGCT
>JACCQV010000952.1 GCA_013813945.1 Deltaproteobacteria bacterium
GCGCTGTTCTTCGCGCCCATCGCCTTGAGCGTGCCGTACTCGCGGATGTACTGGAGCGTACCGCTGTACAGGATCTGCCCGACGACGACGAACCCGACGATGATGCCGAGCACGGCGGTCGTGAAGAAGCCGGCGCCGACACCCGTGCGGCTCGACCAGTACGAGCGCGTGCGCATCGACATCTGCTTCGTCGTGTACGCGGCGAGGTGGGGCAGGGCATTGATCCGCGCCTGGACGGCGGCAATGTCGCTGCCGGGCGTGACCTTGACGAGCACGTACGTCACCGGCTCTCCGCCGAGCTGCGGCAGGTAGCTGCGTGCGGTCCTTATATCGGTGAACACGATCGGTGACGTCGTGAACGACCGGATCCCCGAGGTCAGCGCAACGACCTCCGCACGCACGCCCGAGACCTCGGCCTGGTGACCGATCCGATCGATCTTCAGCTTGGCGTACTCGCTGCGGTCGACGACGATCGCACCGGGTTCTGTCAGCCGATCCGGGTCACCGGCGATCACGTTCCACGGCGCGAGTAGCGGGCGCTGCCCCGGCACGCGGTCGATCCCGACGACCTGGACGCCGAGGTCTCCACCATCGGCGAGCTTGAACTGCGCGAAGTTCATCAGCACGCGCTCGGCGCGCTCGACGTCCGGGACCGAGGCGACCTTGTAGTAGGTGCGCTCGTCGAATGGCGTCGCGAACTCGAAGGACTCGTTGCTCTTCTTGCCGACCCAGAGGTCTGCGCGGCTGGCATCGATGATCGACGACGCCGTGTCCATGAAGCCGAAGTACAGGCCGACCTGGACGAGCACCAGCATCACCGACACGGAGACGCCCGCGATCGCCACCACGAACCGCAGCCGATCGTGCAGCAGGAGCTTGCGAGCCAGCGTCCACATGCAGCAGGGAACAGCACGGCGTATGCCGGTCCCGAGGCCAGTGAATTCAATGGTTTGAGAAAGGGATCGCGGTAACGGCTCGTTACCCTCGAACGTTTCTTTCCAGCGGTACGATGCCGCGTGGTGAAGCGGTACGTGACGTTCCTGATCGATGCGGACGGCATCATTGCTGGGTCGATCAGCAAGAGCCCCGATCCGCGGCAGCCAGATACCGACCACGAGCTCAAGGTCATCTACAGCGACGGGCGGGTCACCGTGATTGGCCGCGACGACAAGCTGACGCGGGTGATCGCTGCGGCGCGCTGGCGCACTGGTCAGCTCGATCGGCGCACGCTCGCGAAGGATGCGCCGCGTCTCTCCGCTGATCGTTGGGTGCTGATTCGCACCTGCCTCGCGAAGCACGTGGACGGCGTGACGCCCGGGGCGCTGTTGCCCGAGCCAGCGAAGGCGGTGCGCGAGGTCGTCTCGAAGTCACCGCTCAAGCTCGAGCAGCCCAGTGCGCGGTTCAAGGCCACCGTGTGGGGCATCATGGCGGCGATCATCGCCGTCGCCGCCGTGCTCTCGACAGCCGCGACGACGACGACGGCGCCCCCGAGCTCGAGTCCCGTGATCCCGACGCCACCACCGCCGCCACCTCCACCGGACGAGCCGATCGAAGTCCGGATCATGAAGGCGGAGTCGTTCAAGGACGCGTTCGCGCTCGCGAGGCCGACGATGACCGACTCGGCAGAAGCGTTCACCCCGGGGGCACAGCTGTTCACGACATACGCGGCGAGCAAGCTCCGCTGGGAGGACGTCGACGTCGCGGCGGAGACGACGTTCGGTCACGTGCTCAAGGACGCCGAGGTCGAGCGCGGCAAGCGGATGTGCGCGGACGGCGAGCTGCTGACGATCCAGCGCCGCGACCTCGGCCCACGCAAGATCTACCTCGGGACGCTGCGGGTGAACCCCGCGGACCGGATCGAGTTCATCGCGATCGGGGCAACCGGCGAGCTGATCCGCGGCAGCAAGGCACGGTTCTGCGGCGCGGTCGCAGGCACGGTGGGCCGGACGGTCGCGATGGTTGGCATGTTCGATCTGCCCGAGAACCGCACGCCGATCGTGGAGCAGTAGTCGTGGACTACGTCACGTTCCTTCTCGACCTCAGCGCTGAAGGCGAGAATCGCGCAGTCCGCGAGACCGTTGCATATCGCCGTAGTCCCAAGCTGCGCGCGAAGAGCGCGTTCGAATGGAAGATCATCTGCGATGCGCGATGCAAGGTGATCGTCGTCGGTCACGTGGGCACGACGCCCCAGGTGCTTGCGACCGCGAGCTGGCATGCGGGCACGCTCGCCGAGCGCAAGCATCAGGATCCGAAGACGCCGAATGGCTATCAATGGAAGCTCGTGGAGGACTCCCTCCGTGCAGAGCTCGCGCGCCGAGCGGCGATGCATGATCGATCGGGCGAGCCTCCGATCTCCGACGACGATCTCATCGAGAACATCGCCTCAATCGAGGCAGGGTTCTTCGATGGGCCGCCGCCCGAGGTCGGCTCTCGGTACGAGCTGGCGATGGCCGAGGCCGAGCGCAAGGAACGCGCGTGGCGACGACGCTGGCTCATCCGTGGGGGCGCGATCACCGCCGTGCTCGCGGTTTGCATCATCGTGTTCGCGTACGCGCAGCGTGCCAGCGACCAGCGGAACGAGATCGCGTCCGAGCCCTCCCCGGTCGCAGTGCCCGTCGCTGCCATGCCCGCGCCGCTGGGAGTGGTCGAGCCGCTCGCCGCGCCCGAACCGGTCGAGATCCGGATCGCGAAGGCCGCGACGATCGCCGATGCGATCGCTCTCGCGAAGCCCGCGATGACGGACACCACGGCGGAGCTCGGCGGCGGCACGAAGCTGTTCGCCACGTATGCCGCCGCGAAGCTTCGCTGGGCGGACGTCGACGTCGCTGCGGAGACAACGGTGGGCCACGTCCTCAAGGATCCCGAGGTCGAGCGCGGCAAGCGCATGTGCACCGACGGCGTGATCGGGACCATCGAGAGGCGTGACCTCGAGCTGCGCAAGGTCTACGTCGGGTCGCTCCGCCT
>JACCQV010000971.1 GCA_013813945.1 Deltaproteobacteria bacterium
GGCCCGCGGAAATCGCCGCCAGGATCGCGCGTGGTTCTCGCAGGGCCTTGACCACGATCCACCCTCCACCCGCCGGGTACTTCGCGTTGGTGGCGCCCGAGTAGTCGTGTGCGTCATCGGACGCGACGCCCCAGATGTTCGCGCCTTGGGCCAGCGCATCGTCCCAGACCGCGTCCAGGCTAGCATGCTCCTTGTCCCCGCCGTTCCACTCGGAGAAGGCCATGTTCGAGATCTCGACCAGCGTGAATCCGCGTCTCGCGAGCTCCGCGAGGAGGTCCCCCGTCATCCCCCAGAACCAGTTCGGATGATTGATCTGCGCGATCCCACCAAGAGTCTTCTGAGCCGCGAGAGCCGCGTCGTACTTCGCCACGCGCTCCGAAGTTTTCCGGTTCGCCCACTCGAGCTTCCCCTCTGGACGCCCCGTGGGGCCGATCAGGTTCACGTGGATCCGACACTTGCCGCTCGCATCTCCGGGCGGAATGCAGTTACTCGGGTTGTGGGTCAGCTCGATCCCGGAGAACACGATGAGGCCGCCGCGTTCATCGGCAGCGCGCAGCGTGACCTCGCCGGGCGTCGGCGCCTGTGCGTCGAGCTCACTCACCCGGTTGTGATCGGTGAGCACGATGAAGTCGTAGCCGCGTTGTTCGTACCAGCGCATTACCTCCGGGATCGGCGTGATGCTGTCGCCGGACGGACGCGCATGGACATGCGTGGAGCCCTTGAGCCACACCTCGGGCGCCGACGAGACGATCGCGGCGGGCTCGACCGCGATCGCGGGTGCATCCGGTGCCGCTTCGGTCGCAACAGACGCCATCCTCGTCGGTGGAGGCACATCCGGGGCAGCACACGTGACCAGTACGCACAACGAGATCAGCCGAACCGTGCGCCTCATGGGGTCGTCGCCTGGTCGAGCGCGACGGCGCCAGCAGCGCTCACGTTGGTAACGACGCCCCATGTCGTCTTCTTCCAGAGATGACGGGTTGCGAGGAATGTGCCCAGGTGATCGGTCAGCATCCGCCGTTCGACCGGCTTCTTCGTCGACAGCTCCTCGCGTTCGTCAGGATCCGCGACGAGATCTCCGATGATCGGCGTACCCATCTTGTTGACGCGAATCTTCCAGCGCTCGATGCGCATTGCGTGCGCGTACTCGTATTGCGACGCGTACGACGGGCGCGGCCAACCTTTGCCAAGGCCTTGCGCGAGCGGCGCGAGCGACGCTCCTTGCACGGTCGGGTCCGGTGCCGCACCGATGGCATCGAGCATCGTCGGCAGCAGGTCCACTGCTTCGGCACCCTCCTCGACGATCGTGCCGCCGGGAAATCGCGCGGGATCGTGGACGAGCAGCGGAACACGCACGAGCGAGTCGCGCAGCGATCCACCGTGACCGCAACGACTCTCCTCGAAGAACTCCTCTCCGTGATCCGCGGTGATCAGCAGCATCGTCTGATCCCAGATCCCCCACGACTTCAACTGCTCGATGAATCGACCGAGCTGCTTGTCCTGATAGCTGATGGCGGAGTCGTAGATCGCACGCAACCGCTCGATGTCTGCGGGAGGCGGAATGATGCTGCAGCCCATCTGCCCCGGGCGAAAGCCAAGGTCCTTCGCAGTCCCGAACTCCTGAAACGGCCCCGTGTAGCGGCCCGGCGAGTAGGTATCGATCCACGGCTTGCGCGCGATCCATGGCCCGTGCGTGTCGATCGTGCCGAGGAACAGGTACGTCGGATCCGCACGGCGGGCATCGAGCTGCTTCAGGGCGGCATCGACGATCTTCTCGCCGTAGATGACGCCGTTGATGATCGTGCCATCTCCCTTCTCTCGCATCATGTTGCGGAACTCCTTGAACCCGCGCGCATAGCCGCCGTCGGCGTTGACGAACCCGTTGCCGGTCACCGCCGTCGTGAACATGCCGGCCTTCGCGAGCTCGGTCGCGATCACCGGAAACTTCACGTCGAGCTTCCACGCGCCGCCGACGCCGGCCATCCGCACGTTGTGGACCGCCGGATAGACGCCCGACCACATCGTCGAGTGGCTGGTCTGCGACTCGTTGCCTTGCACGTAGTACTGGCGAAACACCACGCTGGTCTTCGCCAGCTCGTCGAAGCTTGGCGTCTGCGCGCGGGCACCCGGAGTGAAGAGCGGGATCTTGTCCGCGCGCAGCGCATCCATGATCCACAGCACGACGTAGCGCGGTGGTGGCGCCGTCGGCAGCGGCTGGGGATCGGGACCATGCAACGTGATCCGTGGCCTCTTGATCGTCGCGCGCGCGCACTCGCGGGTCGTGAGTGACAGCGCGACCACGCGGCCGCCCATCGCAGTCAGATCGACGCGCGCTCCGTCTCCCGACAGCGTGCCGCCAGCGAACGCATCCGCACTCGGTCGCGCACGCACCTCGATCTTGCACGGTGTGGCGACATCCGCGATCAGGTGTGCGCCCTCGGGTAACGGCACGAACCAGGTCAGCGACGCATCCCTCGCGAGCTCGATTGTCCCGTTCGGATCGAAGGTCGCCGCTGCGCGCGGATCGTTCGCATCGATCGGCTTCGGATCGCCGACGCGGAGCCAGGCGAACGCCAGCCGGCCCTTGGTCTTTCCCTTGACCGCAGATTCGAGCATGACCAGGTTCTCGCCCACGCCAAATCGTCCCGGTTCCACGGCGAGCGCGACGGTCTGCCAGCCCGCGACCAGGTCGATCCGGGAGTCCTTGCTCGCCTTGCGGCCGTTGACCTTGATCTCGAGGCGAGCAACGTCGGGTGCGTGAACGCGCAGCGTCACCTGCCCGGCGGTTCGCGCCTGCTCGACGGTCAGCGGGATCTCGAGTGCGGCGAGCTTGTCTGCGAACGACGCACGGGTGCCCTCGACATCGTGACCGTGATGCCAGCGCGGTGCCGGCACCCCGAACCGCGTGTAGCGCGCGAACGCGATTGTCGATGCGTCGAGCACGAGGTCTCCGTCGACGATCCGGTGTGCGCCGTGGCGATTGTCGACCAAGCTCCACACCGCGTGCTCGGGCCGCGGCGGCGCTGCATCGATCGGGCTGGCATCGGCCACGGCCACGGCCACGGCCTTCGCCGCATCAGCGGGCACCGCGGGCGCCGCATCCTGCGCCTGCTTCTTGCTGCCGCATGCCATGAGCAGCAGGACGCCGAGCGCGAGACGTCGAGGATCCACCTCCTTCTGGCTAGCACGGCGCGAAGTGCGCGTGGCGCTGTAGCTGTCGGGATCACGGGACACCGCAATGGGCCCCGCCCCCGACCCCGAGTCCGAGCCCGAGCCCGAACCCGAGCCCGAGTCCGACCCCGAGCCCGAACCCGACACTGGCCAGGCGGGAAGCGGTGGCCGTGGGCTCACCGCCGCTGGAGGCCGAAGAGCAAACCGCCAAGTCGGTCGCGCTCGATGCTCAGTGGCGCAATCTCGAGCCAGCCGAAGGCAACAGCGACATCGAGCACCGCGCCCGACTCGCGGAGGCTGCCGAGCGCGATGCGGAAGTGA
>JACCQV010001045.1 GCA_013813945.1 Deltaproteobacteria bacterium
ACGTTGTCGCCCCAGCAGACGGCTGTTCGATTCGCGCGCAACCCGCAGCTGTGCGCGAGTCCGGCGGTGACGCCGGTGTAGTCGCCGGCAGGTACCGTGGACTGACCGACGGAGTTGCGGCCCCAGCACAGGATCTGATCGTCCTCGCGCAGGCCGCAGGTGTGCGTCCAGCGCGGAACGACCGTGCGAAACAGGCCCGGCGGCGCCGCGGTCTGGCCGTCGGAGTTGAAGCCCCAGCACAGCACCGTGCCGTCGCGGCGAGTCCCGCAGCTGTGGAACAGGCCGACATCGACGCGGCGAAACGCGCCAACCGGAGCGACGCTCTGGCCGTGACTGCCCGCGCCCCAGCACGCGATGTGGCCATCGGTCGCGACCGCGCAGGCATGGCCGGCTGCGAGCGAGAGCTGGATGAACAGACCGGGAGGCACCGCGGTGCGATCTTCGTGGCCCCAGCAGGCGATCGCTCGATCCGAGCGGATGCCGCAGGAGACCTCGTCGCCGACCGCGATCTGCGTGAACGCGCCGGGTGGGGGGGTGGCCTCGCCCCGCGCATTGTCGCCCCAGCACGCCACGGAGCGATCCGAGCGCAGCGCGCACGCATGACCATCCCCGACGGCGAGCTGTTCGAACGTGCCGGACGGCGGGGCGATCCGCGCTGGCTCGTCACCGTCCCAGCACACCAATGTCTCGTCGAGGCGGATCGCGCAACCGAACGATCCACCGAGCTGCACGATCGGCATTCGCGGAGGAGTCGTCCCCGCGATCGGCCGAGCGGGCGAGGCCGCGGATGGGAGCCCGGGACTGGGTGCACCGCAGCCGGCCGCCGCTACAACAAACAACCAGCCGCGCACGACTACGCCGTGAGCTTCTTCACGACCTCGAGGGCTTCGTCGACGTGCTTGCCGAACCGGATCTGCGACTTGAAGCGATGGCGAACGATGCCGTCCTTGTCGAACACGAAGGTGACGCGGGGAGGCAACCCCAGGATGCCGCGCAGCCCCCATGACTTGGCGACCTTGCCGCCCGGATCCGAGAGCAGCGTGAAGGGGAGTCTGTGGCTCGCCTTGAACTTCGAATGCGAGCCCGCGTCGTCGCGCGAGATGCCGATCACCTCGGCCCCGGCGGCGATGAAGTCCTCGTACGAATCACGAAAGCTGCACGCCTCGATCGTGCAGCCGTACGTATCGTCGGCTGGATAGAAGTAGACGACGAGCGGCTTGCCGATCTTGTCGCGAAGATTGAGCAGGCCTTGCTCCCCAACCAGCGTCGACTCGGGCATCGGGTCACCGGGAGACAGATCGGACATCGCGGGCATCATCCCAGATCAGGCAAGCGCCGTCACCGCGAGCGCGACGCCACCCGCAACGATGATCAGCACCCCGGTCACCGCGACCCGCTTGCCAAGTGCGGTGCGACCGATCGACCAGGCCATGATCGTCTTGACGATGGTGTTTGCTGCGATCGCGATGGTGATAGCCGTGGTCGCCACGACCTCTCCGACCCCGCCGCTCGCGAGCTTCGCGGACGAGATCACGACGGCATCGACGTCGGTCGCTCCGCTGATCGCCGCTGCGAGGTACAGGCCCCCGGCGCCGAGGTACACGTTCGCTGCCTTCGTCACGAGCAGCACCACGCCGAAGACGAGGCCGATCTTGATCGCGCTGCCGAGCTCGAACGGATTCTTCAGCTGTGGTTGTTCGGCGGTCTCGCCACCGCGCCGGAACGTCAGCAGCATGCCGACGAGCGCCGCCACCACCATCGCGCCGAGCGGCATGGCGAGGGTCCGCAGCAGCGACGGCTCGATCAGCGCGACCACGACCCCGACGCGTACGAGCATGATCGTCCACGCGATCGCGATCGCACCGGCTGCGACCGGCGCGAGTGCCGGCTGCTCCTTGGTGCGGCCCGCGAACGACAGCGTGGTCGCCGTCGACGAGACGAGGCCTCCGAGCGCCGCCCCGACGAGCAGACCGCGCTTCGCGCCGAACAGCTTGATCGCGACATAGCCCAGGAACGAGAGCCCTGCGATCGTGACGACCATCAGACCCAGGCTGCGTGGGTTGATCGCCTGCAGCGGACCGACATCGACGTTCGGCAACAGTGGAAGGACGATCACCGCGACGATCAAGAACTTCACGGTCGCGAAGAAATCGTCCCTGGTGACCCGCGCCGTGACGCTGTGAAGCCAGGGCTTCGAGCTCAACAGGAAGGTGATCGCGACCCCGAGCGCGGCGACGAGCAAGAGCCGGTCGGCCACCGGCTCGACGACGCCGCGCGCAGCAGCGAGCGCACCGAGCAGATAGACGCCGACCACCGAGATCTCGGTTGTCATGCCGTGGTCGGCATCGCGCTTGATGTCCGCGGCGTACGAGATCGCGACGAGTGCGAACACGCCGAGCAGCGAGACCAGGGGCAGCCACATCGACGCGGGTCCGAGCAGCGTCGAGACCGCGCCGACGAGCGCGAAGATCGGGTACGTGCGAATGCCTCCGAGCTGATTGCCTCCGCGCTCCGCCTTCGACTGCTCGCGCTCGAGGCCGACGAGCAGACCCACCGCCAGTGCGGCGGCCAGGGCGAGGTGTGTCTCGTAAGGCTCCACGCCGCGAGTGTGGTACGAATCGCCGGCCATGTGGCAACCGCCGGAGCGCATCAAGCACGAGCTGCCGGCCGCGTCGTGGCCGACCTCCGAGCAAGCTGCCAGCTCCCTCCTGTTCCAGCCCCGGGGGCTCGGGCCGCGCACCGCGAAGGAGCGCACCTGGATCCCGGCGATGGTCCCGTGGCGCGCGAGCGAAGACGGCTTCGTCACCGACGACGTGATTGCCTGGTACCGCCGGTTCGCCGAGGGGCGCCCGGGCGTGCTCGTCGTCGAGGCGACGGGCATCCGGGATGTTCCGTCGGGACCTCTCCTGCGGATCGGACATGACCGGTTTGTCGATGGCTTGAAGCGGCTGGTCGAAGCGGTGCGTGATGCATCGAACGGCCAGACACTTCTGCTGATCCAGCTGATCGACTTCCTCGCGATCCGGCGACGTCCGCAGCGCGACAAGTTCTTCGCGCGATTCCTGGCGATTACCGAACGTCATCGCGAGGCGCTTCGGTTACTGACGAGCGATCCGGCGATCCGGCTGGTCGACGATGACGATGTTCGCGAGCGCCTCGCCGCGCTGCCAGACTCGGACCTCCCGTACGTGCTGTCAGCGCGCGAGATCGAGGATCTCGAGCGTGGCTACCGCGAGCGCGTCACCGACACGCACGTCCCGCACATCCGCGAGCTGCCACAGGTGCTTCCGGGGCTGTTCGCCGATGCGGCGGGACGCGCGATGGCAGCGGGGTTCGACGGTGTCGAGCTGCACTACGCCCACGCGTACACGATGGCGTCGTTCCTGTCGGCGCTCAACACGCGCGACGACGGGTACGGCGGCAAGCGCCCGCATCGCGCGCGACTCTCGCTCGAGGTGATCGCCGCGGTGCGCGAGCGTGTCGCGGGCCGTGGCATCGTCGGTTGCCGCTACCTCGGCGACGACGTGATCGAGGGCGGTAATCGGGTCGAGGACGCGGCGTGGTTCGGCGTGGAGCTGGCGAAGGCAGGTCTGGATTTCTTGTCGATCTCGAAGGGCGGCAAGTTCGAGGACGCCAAGCAGCCCAAGGTCGGCTGGTCCGCATACCCGTACACGGGGCGTTCAGGCTACGAGTGCATGCCGACGATCTACTCCGACGCTCGCGGACCGTTCTCGCGCAACGTCAGCATCGCCGGAACGATCCGCGCCGCGGTCCGGGCTGCCGGACTCGAGACGCCGATCGTCAGCGCCGGTGGGATCTGCGAGTTCGCGCAGGCAGACGCCGTGCTCGCGAATGGCGAGGCCGACTTTGTCGCGTCGGCGCGGCAGAGCCTCGCGGATCCCGACTGGTTCGAGAAGATGCGAACCGGCCGAGGTGACCAGGTGCGGCGCTGCGAGTTCACGAACTACTGCGAGGCACTCGACCAGCAGCACAAGCAGGTGACCTGCAAGCTGTGGGATCGCGAGGAGCTCGACGCGCCGGACGTGAAGCTTGCGAGCGACGGGAAGCGCCGGCTCATCGCGCCGAAATGGCGTCGCTGACGTTACTTGCTTTTGCCTTTGCGTCCGCCCTTACGGCTCGGCGCAGTGTTGCGGGTCTTGCCGCGGCCGCTTCCGCTCTTCTTGCCTCCGCCGTCCTGCTTGTTGACGGTGGCGTACGCGATGCGCGCGGCGGTCTTGGTTGATTTGCCGCTCTTCTTCACGCTGTCCTCGATGTGCTTCGCCTGCCGGCGCTGCTTGCTCGTGTACGCCGCTTTGCTTCCTCTGGGCATGACGACTCCTCCTGTGCCCTAGACAACTTGCAGACGGCATACCGGCATGACGATTGCCTCTCTTGCGGGCATGAACAAATTTCGCAGGACGCTTGGAGCGTCGACCTTGCGACACGACAAGGTCGTGAATCTCTCGGGGCAGGACATCGGTCGCATCGAGGAGCTGATGATCGATGTCACCACAGGACGGGTTGCGTACGCGGTTCTCTCGTTCGGCGGATTTCTCGGGATCGGCAGCAAGCTGTTCGCACTCCCGTGGTCAGCGTTGACCGTGGATGAGGCGAAGAAGCGGTTCGTCGTCAACGTGACGCGTGAGTCTCTCGAGAAGATGCCGGGCTTCGACAAGGAGCACTGGCCCGACCTCAACGATCTCGAGTATGCGCAGGGCGTGTATCGCCAGTGGGGCGCAACGCCGTACTGGACCTGAGCGTAAAACGACGTGTTTCGACGCGCGTCCTGACAGCGCGACGGTCCCCCTCGCGGGGAGATGAACGCGTAGTAACGCGGTAGCGTGAGGCCGTGTGAACGCTTCGAGAGCGTGAGCGCACACGCTGCTGGCGCGCCGTGCGTAGAGGCTCGGTCAGGGATGCGCAGCGCCGCCGTCAGGCGCACGGTCTTCGAGCTCCGTGATCCCGGACTGACGGGCGCAGTGTGCACAGCAGAAGTACTGGCCGCGTGCCTCCATGCCTTGGCCGATGATCGGCACCTTGCAATGGCTGCAGCGCGGCGCGAGCGTGTGGATGGCGCATTGAAAGGAATCGAACACGTGGATCGTCCCACCGATCGAGACCTCGAACGCCTTGTCGTAGGTGTTGCCGCAGCACTCGCAAGTCTTCATGACGGCACGAGCTGCAAGTGAAAGGCCGTGAGGGAACCCCTCATGGAATGGGCCTTGCTGCCTCATGATTCCATGAGTCGCGTCTCTCAACGGTTGAGAATGGCCGTGATCGGCCAGGGCCATTTTGCGCAGGCGGCGGTCCTCCCCGCGATCGAGCAGCTCGACGATGTCGAGCTCACGGCGCTCGTCTCGGGTTCCGACCACAAGCTCGACGAGCTCGGACAGCGCTACGGCGTCACCACGCTCGCGGATTACGGGCAGCTCGACGAGCTGTTCTCGAGCAACAAGGTCGACGCCTGCTACATCGCCGTTCCGAACGATCTGCACGCACAGATGACGCTGATCGCGGCGCGGCACGGAATTCACGTGATCTGCGAGAAGCCGATGGCTCCGACGGAAGCGGAGTGCATGCAGATGATCCGCGCGTGCGAGCAGCGCCGCGTCAAGCTGATGATCGCGTACCGGCTGCACTTCGAGACCGCGAACCTCGTGGCGGTCGAGATCGCCCGCGGCGGCGAGATCGGTGAGCCCCGGATCTTCAGCAGCGTGTTCTCGATGCAAGTTCGCGACGGCAATGTGCGGGTCCAGCCGCGCCGCGGCTCCGGGCCGGTCTACGACATCGGCGTGTACTGCGTGAACGCTGCGCGTTATCTGTTCCGCAGCGAGCCCCTCGAAGTGTCTGCACTCAAGCTCGCCGGAAACGATCATCGGTTCTCGGCCGTAGACGAGGCGTTCGCGGTGACGCTGCGGTTCGCCGACGAGCGGGTCGCCCAGTTCACGTGCAGCTTCGGTGCGCACGATCGCGCGAGCTACCAGGTCGTCGGCACCGACGGCTACTTGACGCTCGATAATGCATACGGCTACGCGACGGACATGCGGCTCCACGTGGAGGGCCAGCACGGCGTGAAGACCCGGACGTTCTCGAAACACGATCAGATCGCGGCCGAGATCGAGTACTTTGCGCGCTGTATCCGCGAGGACAAGACGCCCGAGCCGAGCGGGTGGGAAGGACTCGCGGATGTGCGGATTCTCCAGGCGATCTACCAATCCGCGCGGTTCGGTCGCTCCGTTCCGATCGAGCCGATTCCGGTGCGGCACCGCCCTGATCTCGGCCAGGAGATCCGGGTGGCCCCACACGAGGTGCCGCCGCTCGTCGACGTCGAGCAGCCGACGAAGTAACGTCGCGCGCATGGACCAGCTGACGACGATGACCTATGCGGTCGACGGTCGGATCGCGCGCATCACGTTGAATCGGCCCGAGCGAGGCAACGGCTTGACGCTGCTCACGCCGCGCGAGCTGACCGACTGTGTCGAGGCGGCAAACCTGGATCCGAACGTCCACGTGATCGCGCTCGCGGGCGCCGGCAAGGGGTTCTGCGGCGGCTACGACCTCGAAGCGAGTGCGGAGAAGGGCATGGCAGGTCAGCCCGTGGTCGGTCCTAGCGGCTCGCCGCTCGACCCGGCGATCCAGCGCGACAACCACGATCCACACCAGACGTGGGATCCGATGGTCGATTACCAGATGATGAACCGCAACGTCCGCGGCTTCATGAGCTTGTTCCACAGCGACAAGCCCGTCGTGTGCAAGGTGCATGGGTTCTGCGTCGCCGGCGGCACAGACCTCGCGCTGTGCAGTGACCTCCTCGTGATCGAGGACACCGCGAAGATCGGCTATCCGCCGGCGCGTGTGTGGGGCGTGCCCACGACGGCGCTGTGGGTCCACCGCATCGGGCTCGAGAAGGCCAAACGGCTGCTGTTCACGGGCGATTGCCTGTCCGGCACCGAGGCGGTTGCGTGGGGGCTCGCGATCGAGAGCGCGCCGCGCGCCGAGCTCGATGCGCGGTTCGAGACATTGCTTGCGCGGATCGCACGGATGCCGATCAACCAGCTCGTCATGATGAAGCTGATGCTCAACCAGAGCGTGTATGCGCAGGGCCTCGCACAGAGCCAGCTGCTCGGCACGGTGTTCGACGGCATCGCGCGGCACACGCCGGAAGGCTATGGGTTCGCGGCGCGCGCGGCGTCGGCCGGGTTCCGGCAAGCGGTGAAGGATCGCGACGAGCCGTTCGGCGATCACGGCCCGTCGACGTTCAAGGGATGATCGAGCCTGCCACCATCGCAATCGTTGCCGGCGCAGCTCTCGTTGCAGGTGCGATCAACGCGGTCGCTGGTGGCGGCAGCCTGATCACGTTCCCCACCCTCGTCGCGCTCGGTCTGCCCGACGTGACCGCGGCCGTGACCAACACGGTCGCGATGTGTCCGGGCTACCTGGGCGCGACGATCGCCCAGCGCGCCGATCTGGCGGGACAAGGGCGGCGAGCAGCGACTTTGTTGCCGATGGCCGCACTCGGCGGCGTGGGCGGTGCGCTGCTGCTGCTCGCGACGGGGCAGGGCTCGTTCAAGGTGATCGTTCCGTTCCTGCTGGTGTTCGCCTCGCTGCTCGTCGCTGCGCAGGACAAGCTGCGGACGTGGATCGTGTCCCGCGATCACGGTGCCCGTGCGGAGGCACTCGCGGTGGTCCCGATCGCGTTCGCCGCGGTGTACGGCGGATACTTCGGCGCAGGCATGGGCGTCATCGTCCTGGCCGCACTCGGCGTCGTGCTCGCGGATTCGCTGCTGCGGATCAACGCGATGAAGCAGACGGTGTCGCTGGTAGTCAACGTCTCAGCCGCCATCGTCTTTGTGATCTGGGGGCCGATCGACTGGCAGATTGCTGCGGTGATGATGGTCGGCTCCCTGCTCGGGGGCGCGTCCGGAGGTGTGCTCGCGAGGCATATCCCTCCGGTCGTCCTGCGCTGGCTAATCGTCGTGATCGGTCTGGCGATCTCGGCGATCTATCTGGCGAGGCTGTGAGCCCATGCCCGCGTCCGCGCGTGAGCCTGCGTTAACCGAGCTGAGGTTTCTGCCTCGACGTGGTCTGGTGGCGGTTCGTGCCCGGCCCTAGCGATGCGCCCATGCGGGCGGAGCTGTATAACGTTGCGCAGCTCGAGCGGCATGCGCGCACGATGGCCGGCTGGCACGAGGTCACGACCGAGCACGGCCGGGCGGGCGACCGGTTGCTCGCGCGGCTCGACGACAACGAGGACGTGCTGCGCGACGCCTATGCACTCCTCACTGCCGCGGTCACGCGAGGCCGGCAGATCACGCCCGCAGCGGAGTGGCTGATCGACAACTTCCACCTGATCGAGCAGCAGGTGATGACCGCCCGCCAGCACCTGCCCAGGTCCTACGGCCGCGAGCTGCCGCGGCTCGTCAATGGTTCTTCGCCCGGGACGCCCCGCGTCTACGACCTCGCCTTCGAGCTGATCTCGCACGCGCACGGCCGGGTCGATGCGGAGACCCTGCGCGCGTTCATGGCGGCGTACCAGGAGGTCGACTCGCTACAGCTCGGCGAGCTGTGGGCGATCCCGATCATGTTGCGGCTCTCGCTGCTCGAGAACATGCGCCGCGTGGTCACGGCGGTGACCGCCGGTCGACGCGAGCGCGAGCGTGCCGCCGTGTGGGTCGACAAGATGATCGAGGTCGCCTCGAAAGATCCGGCGCGCGTGGTGATCGTGCTCGCGGAGATCGTCGAAGAGGATCTGCCGCTGACGGACGCATTCGTTGCCGAGCTCGCGAGTCGCCTGCAGGGACACGGACCTGCGCTCGCGGTCGCGATGTCGTGGCTCGAGCATCGCCTCGCGGAGCGCGGACAGACGATCGATCACGTGTTCGAGGTGACAACCCAGAGCCAGGCCGCCGATCAGGTCTCGATCGGAAACAGCATCGGCAGCCTCCGGTTCTTGAGCGCGACCGATTGGCGCGAGTTCGTCGAAGCGATGAGCTCCGTCGAGCGCGAACTGCGCGAGGATCCGTCTGGCGGGTACCCCACGATGGACTTCGCGACGCGCGATCGGTACCGCCACGTCGTCGAGCGGATCGCGCGGAAGAGTCCGGGTACCGAGAGCGAGGTCGCACGAGCGGCGGTCGCACTCGCGCGCGATGCGAGCGGGCGCCGGGGTCACGTTGGCTACTTCCTCCTCGAGGAGGGCCGGTACGAGCTCGAGCGAGTCGCGCGCATGCGCCGCGGCGTGTGGATGGGCATCCGCAAGGCGCTCCGTGGGACGCGGCTGGTGACGTACGCGGGTTCGATCACGCTCGTCACGGTAGCCATCACGACGCTGCTCACCCTGCTCACGCCGTTTGCGATCCACGGGGGCTGGCGGATCGCCTGGATCGCGCTGATCGCGATCTGTGCGAGCCAGATCGCGGTGGCGCTCGTCGACTGGGGGGCGACGCTGCTCGTCCCACCGCGCCCGATGCCTCGCCTCGACTTCACGTCGGGGATCCCCGAGGAGCACCGCACGCTCGTTGCCGTGCCGACGCTGCTGACCGACACTGCGGAGATCGACGAGCTCGTCGATACTCTGGAGGTTCGCTATCTCGCCAACCGCGATCCGAACCTGTCGTTCGCGCTCGTCACCGACTTCCGTGACGCGGCGAGCGAGACGATCGACACCGACGACGCGCTCCTCGCGCGCGCGCGCGCGCGCATCGAGGAGCTCAATGCGCGACACACTCCGAGCTGTTTCTTCCTGTTCCATCGCGCGCGGCGCTGGAACCCTCGCGAGGGCGTGTGGATGGGCTGGGAGCGCAAGCGCGGCAAGCTCGAGCAGCTCAACACGGAGCTTCGAGGCACGCACGTGTTCGACACGGTCGTGGGACCCACCGATCGGCTGACCGGCGTGAAGTACGTGATCGTGCTCGACAGCGACACGGCGCTACCGCGCGATGCGGCCCGTCACCTCGCGGCGACGATGGGGCATCCGCTGAACCGGCCCTGCTACGACGCGAAGACCGGCCGGGTTGTCGCCGGCTACGGAATTCTCCAGCCTCGAGTCGGCGTGAGCATGGAGAGCACGGCGTGCTCGCGCTTTGCGCGGCTGTTCGGCGGACAGCCCGGCATCGACCCGTACACGCGCGCGGTGTCCGACGTGTACCAGGACGTATTCAGTGACGGCTCGTTCATCGGCAAGGGCATCTACGACATCGACGCGTTCCGCCAGGCGCTCGAAGGAAAGTTCCCCGAGAACCGGGTCCTCAGTCACGACCTGATCGAGGGCGCCCACGCGCGTGCCGGCATGGTCAGCGACGTCCTCCTCGTCGAGGATTACCCCTCGGCGTACGCGTCCGATGTCAGCCGGCGGTCGCGCTGGATCCGCGGCGACTGGCAGATCGCGGCGTGGCTGCGGCGGCGCGTGCCGACCGCCACCAAGCGCGCGCGCAATCCGATCTCGCTGCTCTCGCAGTGGAAGGTGCTCGACAACCTCCGGCGCAGCGTCGTCCCGATCGCGCTGATGACGTTCCTGCTCGTGGGCTGGCTGCAGCCGGGTGGCGGCTGGTTCGCGACGATCGGTGTCGCTTCGATCATCGTCCTGCCCGGTCTGCTGGCCGCGGTGACGGCGCTCGCTCGCGGCTCCGTGGATCAAACACGCGGTCAGCAAGTCGGTGAGATCGCGAGCGCGGTCGTCCAGCAGCTCGCACGCGAAGGGTTCGGTCTCGCATGCCTGCCGTACGAGGCCTGGGTATCGCTGACGGCGATCGTCCGGACTCTCGGCCGGGTCTACGTCACGCACTCGAGACTGCTGCAGTGGCGGACCGCGGCGGATGCCCAGCGCGGCGGCATCTCGACCTTACCGGGTGCGTACGTGGCGATGTGGATCGCTCCGGTGATCGCGATCGGCATGGCGGTGCTCCTCGGCCGGAGCGATCAAGACGCCCTGATCGCAGCCTCGCCCATGCTCGTGGCGTGGGCGAGCGCACCGGCGCTCGCGTGGTGGCTGAGCCGGCCGCTCGTTCCCGAAGCGCCGCGGCTGTCGATCGAAGGCCGAGCGTTCCTTCATCAGGTGGCGCGCAAGACGTGGCGGTTCTTCGAGGTGATGGTCACCGAAGCCGACAACTACCTCGCGCCGGATAACTTCCAGGAGCAGCCGCCCAACGGGGTTGCGCGGCGAACGTCGCCGACGAACATCGGCCTGTCGTTCACGGCCAACCTCGCCGCGTACGACTTCGGCTACATCGCTGCCAGCGAGCTGATCGCGCGAACGACGCGGACCCTCGCATCCCTCGACAAGATGCAGCGTTATCGCGGTCATTTCTACAACTGGTACGACACCGGGACGCTCGAACCGCTGCGGCCGATGTACGTCTCGACGGTCGACAGCGGGAACCTCGCGGGTCATCTGCTGACGCTCGCCGCAGGACTCGATGAGCTCGAGCAGCTGCCCGTCGTGGGGCCCCGCACGTTCGAGGGGCTTCGCGACACGCTCACGGAGCTGGCAGTTCATACGGTGAAGTGGCCCGAGATCCAGCGTGCGGTCGAGCGGCTCGCCTCCGAGATCGAGCCCGCAGGTGTCACGCTCGCCGGTACCGCGTCACGTCTACATGCAATCGCGGCCACTGCCGAGGCACTCGTCACGAGCGTGACTGCGACCGACGATGCCGAAGCCATCTGGTGGGCGAATGCGTTCTCGAGTCAGTGCGGGGACGCCGTCCATGATCTGGTCGAGCTCGCGCCGTGGCTGGCGCTACCCGGAGAGACCAGCCGGTTCGACGAGATTCGCTCGCTCGTGCAGATCGCACGACTCGACGCATCAGTGATCCCCTCCGACGCGGGGGAGCTCGAGGACGCCGTTGCGGTCGGCGCAGAGCGCGCGTCGCAGCGGATCGGCCAGTTGCGTGCGCTCGCTCTGCGGTGCCGCGAGATCGCCGACCTCGACTACGAGTTCCTGTACGACCGGCAGCGCCACCTGTTCGCGATCGGCTACAGCGTCACCGATCATCGACTGGACGCGAGCTTCTACGATCTGCTCGCCTCCGAGGCGCGGCTCGCGAGCTTCATCGCGATCGCACAGGGCAAGCTGTCGCAGGAGCACTGGTTCAGCCTCGGGCGTCTGCTCACCACGTCACGCGGCAAGCCCGCGCTCCTGTCATGGAGCGGCTCGATGTTCGAGTACCTGATGCCGCAGTTGATCATGCCGTCGTACGAGAAGACGCTGCTCCACGAGACCTGCCGCGCAGTCGTGGATCGGCAGATCGCGTACGGCAACGAGCGCGGCGTCCCGTGGGGCGTCTCCGAGTCCGGTTACGACAAGACGGACGCGCACCTCAACTACCAGTACCGCGCGTTCGGCGTGCCCGGCCTCGGGTTCCAGCGCGGGCTCGCAGACGACCTCGTGATCGCACCGTACGCGAGTGCGATGGCGCTCGTCGTCGATGCCGAGGCGGCGTGCGCGAATCTCCAGCGGCTGGCCGACGAGGGTCAGCTCGGCGCTTACGGGTTCTACGAGGCGATCGACTACACGGCGAAACGGCTCGCGAGCGGCAAGCGGAGCACCACGGTGCGGTCGTTCATGGCGCACCACCAGGGGATGTCGTTCCTCGCGTTCGCGTACGTCCTGCTCGACAAGCCGATGCAGCGCCGGTTCGCCGCGGATCGGTCGTTTCGCGCGACGGACCTGCTGCTCCAGGAGCGCGTCCCGCGGATGCTGTCGATCTATCCGCACCCGGCCGAAGTCTCGCGGACACCCGACGAGGCGGTCGGTCATGCCGATGCGCTCCGCGTGTTCACGACGCCGAGCTCGCCGCGGCCCGAGGTCCACCTCCTGTCCAACGGGCACTATCACGTGGCGATCACCAACGCGGGAGGTGGCTACAGCCGCTGGCGCGACATCTCTGTCACGCGCTGGCACGAGGACGCGACCCGCGACTGCTGGGGCACGTTCGGTTACCTCCGCGACGTCACGAGCGGTGCGTTCTGGTCGATCGCCCATCAGCCGTCGCTCGCGCGCGCGACTCGGTACGAGGCGATCTACTCGCAGGGTCGCGCCGAGTTCCGGCGCCTCGATCGCGAGATCGAGACCCACGTGGAGATCGCGGTCTCTCCCGAAGACGACATCGAGATGCGGCGCGTCACCCTCACCAACGCAAGCCGGACGCCGCGAACCATCGAGCTGACGAGCTTCGCCGAGATCGTGCTGACCTCGGCCGCTTCCGACGCCGCGCATCCGGCGTTCAGTAATCTGTTCGTCCAGACCGAGCTGCTCCGCGACCAGCAGGCGATCCTGTGCACGCGCCGCGCTCGGTCGGGGAACGAGCGACCACCCTGGATTGTGCACCTGATGACGGTGCACGGCGCCACTGCCGGCGAGGCCTCCTACGACACGGCGCGCGCGCAGTTCATTGGACGTGGGCGGTCCGCGGCCGATCCGATCGCCATGTATCGCGACACCTTGTCGAACAGCGAAGGC
>JACCQV010001049.1 GCA_013813945.1 Deltaproteobacteria bacterium
GTCCTCTCGTGCGAGCACGCGTCGTGGGAGCTGCCGCCCGGCGTCGACCTGGGTGTCGAGCTGGACGTCCGCCGCTCCCAGGCCGGATGGGATCACGGCGCGTTCGAGATCGCCGAGCAGCTCGCCGAGGCGATCGGCCTGACCGTGCACACGGGCGCGTTCACGCGAATGTTCGTCGATCTCAATCGCGGACCGGATCATCCGGATGTGATCCCGATCAACAGCTACGGCGCTGCGGTGCCGGGGAACGCGCTGCTGACGCCGGGCGATCGGGCCGCACGGATCGCGATGTTCCATGCGCCCTACTGGGAAGCGGTCCGCCGCGACGTCGCCGCGCGCCTGCACCAGGGCGGCTCGTGTCTGCACCTCTCGTCGCACACGTTCGACCCCGCGCTCGATCCGGCGCAGCGTCAGTTCGACGTCGGCGTGCTCTACGATCCCGCGCATGCGTTCGAGGCCGAGATGTCCGAGCGCCTGATGTTCCAGCTGCGCGCCGCGGGTCTCGACGTGCGGGCCAACCAGCCCTACAGCGGGGTCGGTCCCGCCATCTGCACGGCGATCCGCGTCGAGAACGCTGGAAAGCGCTACGCCGGCATCGAGCTGGAGACCTCCCATGCGGTCACCCATACGCCCGGCGGCTGCGCCCGGGTCGCGGCCGCCATCCTGCCGTTCCTCGTCTCTCTCGGGTGACGCCGACAGCACGATCCGCTACGGTCCGCGGGATGTCTCGGTTCTGACTGTTCTCTCGACCCGGCGTGCTCGGGTCACGACGCGTCGGGTGAGCTTCTGCGCACTCGCGCAGGAGCTCCCATGACGTTTGACTACGAACAGCTCACGGAAACGATCGCGGCCCACGCCGCTACCCACGCACCCGACGTCGACCGCGGCGTCTTTCCAGGCGAGACGCTGCAAGCGATGCGCGCGGCCGGAATGCTCGGACTCGTCAGCGCGAAGGACGTCGGCGGCCAGGGCCTCGGTCTCGGCGCCGCCGCGTTCGTCGTCGAGCGGCTCGCGCGCGAATGTGGTTCCACCGCGATGGTCGTCTGCATGCATTATTGCGCAGCTGCCGTCATCGAGCAGCATGGCCCCGCGACCATCCGTGCTGCGATCGCGGCCGGCCGGCACCTCTCGACGCTCGCGTTCTCGGAGCTCGGATCGCGAAGCCAGTTCTGGGCGCCGGTCGGCATCGCGACGCAAACCAGCGGCACCACGGTGCGGCTCACGGCGCGCAAGAGCTGGGTGACTTCGGCACGTCACGCCGACAGCTATGTGTGGTCGAGCAAGCCAATCGCCGGCGGCGAAACGAGCTCGCTGTGGCTCGTGCCGCGCGATACCACTGGCTTGCGGATCGCGGACGATTTGTTCGATGGCATCGGGTTGCGCGGGAATGACTCGTGCCCGATCACGGCCGAGGACGCTGCCATCCCGGAGTCCGCGCGCCTGGGCGCCGACGGTGCGGGCTTCGGGATCATGATGGGCACCGTGTTGCCGTGGTTCAACGTGCTGTCGACTGCCGTCTCCGCCGGCCTGATGGAAGCCGCCACGACGAAGACGGCCGCGCATGCAGCCGGCACCAGGTTCGAGCACGCCGGCTCGACGATCGCGGACCTGCCGACGGTGCGCGCGTACATCGCGCGGATGCGGATCGCGACCGACCAGACGAAGACACTGCTGGCCGACACGATCACGGCGATCACCACGAGCCGTCCCGACACGATGCTGCGCGTGCTCGAGAGCAAGGCGGCTGCGGGCGAGTCCGCGGCGCAGGTCACGGACCTCGCCATGCGCGTGTGCGGCGGCGCCGCGTTCCGCAAGGAGGTTGGCGTCGAGCGCATCTTCCGCGATTCGCGCGCTGCACTGGTCATGGGGCCGACCACCGACGTGCTCTACGACTTCATCGGGAAGGCCGTGTGCGGCCTGCCGCTGTTCTGAGGAGACACGGATGACAACCGCCAAGGAGCTGGTACTCGGTGCCGTTGCGTACGACGCGAAGGTCGTCTCGATCTGGGAAGGCTTTCGTACGTACTTCCAATCCAAGGATCTGCCGTTCGACTTCGTCCTGCACTCGAACTACGAGCGTCAGGTCGAAGCGCATCTGCGTGGAGAGATCGACGTCGCCTGGAACTCGCCCCTGGCGTGGATCGAGACCGTACGCGCCGCGCGCGGCCGCCGGGTCGAGGCGATCGCGATGCGAGATACGGACTGCGACCTGACGAGCGTCGTGCTCGTGCGCGCCGATGGTCCGGTGCGCGAGGTCGGTGATCTCGAGGGCAAGCGGATCGCGGTCGGAGCAGCAGATTCTCCGCAGGCGACCCTGATCCCGCTGGTCGCGCTCGCCGAAGCCGGCGTCGAGGGGACCGTGGTCCGCCACGACGTGCTCGTCGGCAAGCACGGCGATCATGTCGGCGGTGAACGCGACGCGGTCAAGGCGCTGCTCGGCGGCAGCGTCGACGCGGCGTGCGTGATCGACGGCAATCATCTCGCGTTCACGCGCGAGGGTCTGCTCGGCGCGGGGACGGTTCGCGTGGTGCTGCAGACCGCGCCCTACGACCACTGCAACTTCACCACGATCGACGGCGGTCCGCCTTCGATCGCGAAGTTCCGCGAGCTGCTGCTCTCGATGTCGTATGACGATCCGCGCGTGCGGCCGCTGCTCGACCTCGAGGGTCTCAAGGTCTGGCGGCCGGGGCGCACCACCGGCTATGCGCTGCTAGAGCGGGCCGTCGATCGGTACGGCACGCTCACTGCCTGGCTCGACCGACTACCGTGAGCTCGGTCGTCGAGCTCGGAGATCTTGGCATCGACGAGGGTGCTCACCTGCTCGTCAAGCGGGCGTTCGCCTCGAGTGCGCTGATCACGGTGCACGGCACATCGACCACGATCGCGGTCGATCTTCCGGCGTGGTGCCGGAGCCAGGGTCATCGCGTCGAGCACGCCGCACACCAGACGTTTCGGATCCACCGCGGTCCCGATCGCTGGAACGGCGCCGAGCGTGCGGGCACCATCGCACTGCCGGTCGAGCACGCGCCTGCACGCTGGGGGCTCGCCGCCCGCGGTGCGCTCGTCGAGGCCGGAGCACCCGAGCTCGACCTGCCGCTCGCAGATCGTCGCGAGGTTTGGGCCGATGAGGCGGCGCGTCTGTACGCGCAAGCCGCCGCAGCGCAGTGGGATCCGGCGACTGCGATCCCCTGGGATGCGCCGATCGATCATCCGCCGGAGGTCGAGGACGCGATCGTCCAGGTGATGACGTACCTGATCGAGAACGAGACCGCCGCCCTCCTCGTCCCGGCGCGGTTCCTTGGACGCCTGCATCCGCACTTCCGTGAGGTGATGCAGCTGCTCGCGATCCAGACGGCAGACGAGGCGCGCCACATCGAGGTGTTCACTCGTCGGGCGCGGCTTCGTCGCGATGTGCTCGGTCTGTCGACCGCGGGTGGCCAGGCGTCCCTCGCGTCCCTGTTCGACGAGCCCGACTTCGCGGTGGCGAGCTTTCTCCTTGCGGTGCTCGGTGAGGGATCGTTCCTGTCGCTGTTGTGGTTCCTGCGCGATCACGCACCGGACCTGTGCACGCGAGAGGTCGCGCGGCTCGCAGCGCAGGACGAGGCGCGCCATGTCGCATTCGGGCTCGCGCACCTCCAGCGCCACATCGCGGAGGAGCCGGCCATCCGGGATCGGCTCGCCGCCGCGATCGAACGGCGCCATGCGGCGCTCGCGCACACCGCCGGGCTCAACGCCGAGGTCTTCGATGCGCTCATCGTTCTGGCGGCCGGGAGCTGGGATCCGGATGCCCTGCGGCGCGGCCATGCCGCCACGATCGAGCTTCAGCGCGACATGGACAC
>JACCQV010001051.1 GCA_013813945.1 Deltaproteobacteria bacterium
GGCCCGCGCCGTAGGTCGCTAACGACGAGCGCGATGCTCTCCGGCGTATGGCCGGGCGTGTGAAGAACACGAATCAGGACGTTCCCGAGCTTGATCTCCTGGTTGTCGTCGAGTGGTTCGAAGGCGAACCGAACATCGGCTGCGCGATGCAAGGCGTAGCGTGCACCTGACTTCTCTGCGAGCGCGCGAGCGCCCGAGCGATGATCCGCATGCACGTGGGTGTCGACCACGTACGCAATGCGCATTGCTTTGCCCGCTGCGAACTTCATGTACGCGTCGACGTCGTCCTCGTGGGGGTCGACGACGCAGCAGATGCCTTGACCGCCGCAGCCGACCACGTACGCGGCGCATCCAGTCTCGAATCGATAGAACGGACGAAAGATCATGGTGTCCTCCCGGTCTCGATCGGCAGCCCGGCGGCGTGCCACTCGGAAACCCCAACTTCCGCTCGTACCGCACGGAGCCCGCGCTTCTGGAGCTCGGTCACGGCCTGAAGCGCATAGACGCAATACGGCCCACGGCAGTACGCGACGATCTGCTTCCGCTTCGGCGCTGCGCGCGCCCATGTCTTGATCTCGTCGATGGGCACCGAGACCGCGCCTGCGATGTGGCCCTGTTCGAACTCCTCGGGCGGCCGGACATCGATCAGGACGACGGTCCCTGCTTCGATGCGACGCGCCAGTTCATCTCGTTCGATCGGCTCGAAGTCGTCGGGGTCACCGAGGTAGTCGCGGGCGACCGCACGTAGCTCCGCGAGCTGGCTCTCCGCGGTGCTCTGAAGCGCGAGCCATAGGTTCACGACCGACGGCGCCGCGAGCCGGTAGAAGATCCGCTGTCCGTCGCGTCGGGTGTCAACGAGACGTGCTGCGTGGAGCACTTGAAGGTGCTGCGAGGCATTGGCGATGGACATCGCCGCTTCGCGGGCGAGAGCATCGACGGGCCGTTCGCCCTGAGAAAGCAGGTCGATCAGCTCGAGTCGTCCGGATGCGGCGAGCGCCTTGCCGATGCGCGCGAACTGCTCGTAGATCCGTTGCTTGGCGGCGCGGTTCGTCATTCAAGTACTCAATTGAATACTGGATGGCCGGCATTCCGTCAAGGAAGACCATCTGCGCCATGGCGATGCCTACCGCCGCGCGCTTGGGTACAGTCCCCGTGTGCCCTCACCGATCGCGACCGGCGTCATGCTCGCGGCAGCGTCGGCCGTCGCGTTCGGTCTGACGACACCGGCCATCGCATGGGCGAGCCGCGATGCTGGGCCACTCACGACGGCTGCGTTGCTCTATGCCGGCGCAGCTCTCGCGGCAGGCGCGATGCGGCTCGGCCGGGGCAAGGCGGGCGCTCCGTTACAGCGGTCAGACCTTCCTCGCGTCGTTCTCGTCGCGATCGTGGGGGCCGCCGTGGCGCCGGTGTGCCTCGCCTGGGGGCTCGCACGCGCGGGGGCGACTGCCGGCTCGCTCGTCCTGAACCTCGAGGCCGTTCTGACCGTGGTGCTCGCCTGGTTGATCTATCGCGAGCCCCTCGGTCGGCGCGTGCTGCTGGCCGTCGTGATCATGGCGGGCGCGGGCGTGATGCTCGTGTTCGATTCGTCGGCTCGCTCGCAGGCGGGCCTCGTCGGCGCACTGGTAGTAACTGCAGCTACTCTCGCGTGGGCGATCGACAACACGCTGACGCGCCCGCTCGCCGAACGCGATCCACTCCAGGTGATCGCGGCGAAGGGCGCGCTCGGTGCTGCACTCACTGCAACGATCGCGCTCGTCCGCGGCGAAGCACTTCCGAGCGTCACGACCATCGCCGTGCTGGGTGCCTGCGGTGCGACCGGATATGGCCTCAGCCTGCGCTTCTACCTCATCGCTCAGCGGAAGATCGGAGCTGCTCGAACAGGCTCCGTGTTCGCGCTGGCCCCGTTCGTAGGGGCCGCGGTCGCATTCGCGCTGGGTGACCGTGATGCGTCACTACTGACGCTTCTCGCGGCAGCCGGCTTCGGAACCGGCGTCTACCTGCACGTCTCAGAGAAGCACCGCCACGAGCACGCCCACGATCCAGCCGAGCACGAGCACGCCCATCGGCACGACGATGGGCATCATGATCACACGCACGACCCGCCGGAGGTCGGCGAGCACACGCATCCGCATTCACATGACCGGGTTGTGCATTCGCACGATCACGCTCCCGACGTTCACCACGATCACTCGCATTGAGTTGTCGTTGCGCTGGACGCGATGCGATCGTGTCCGTTGCCGTCGCACGGCCGACTCGTCACTTCAGTTCTTTGATCTCCTGGTAGTCGCCGTCCGTCTTGAGCGTGACGGTGATGACGTCGTCGGTGCGATTGCGCCAGAACCAGCCGTGTCGTCCCTCGAAGGCGGCCACGAGCACGCCCTCGTGGGTGGCCAGGCCCTTACCCTTGCCGTACCCGTGATACGCGCCGGTGGTTGGGTGGTCGCTGTGCAGGTCGTAGTTCACCACACCCTTGTCGGTTGCCCATGAGAACGACACGCGTGCACCCTCGCGCATCGTCAGCTTGATCTCCTTGCCCTCACCCGGCTTCAGCGTCACCTGGGTGACGTCACTCGGCGCCTTCGCGGCGACGGAAGGAGCTTTCACCTCCGGGGCCGCGACCGTTGCTGGCGGCGGCGGAGCACAGGGAACGGCAGCGGCCGTGGGGCGCGCGGCGGCCTCTGCTGCTTCCTTCTCGAGAGCGAGCTTGGTCTGTCCCATGTCGGTGAGTCCGAGCACGCCACCGATGCCGGTGGGATCGACGCCGTACTCTGCGGGAAGCACGACGGTGACGAGCAACGCAGTTGCGACCGCTGCCGCAATCGCGGTTGAACCGAGCAACGTTCGCGTGGAGGGGAGGGCGCTGGCAGGTGGAACTTGTTCGGTCATGTGATGAAGAGCCCCACGAGTTGATAGCCCATGAGCACGAATCCTGCGCTCATCAGCCAGACGTTGGCGGCGTAGGCATGTCGCGCGAAGCTGTGCGTGCGACGCCAGAAGCCCATCACGATCAGGACCGCGCTCAGCGCGAGGAGCTGCCCGATCTCGACGCCGACGTTGAACGCGATGAGGTTCGGGATCAGCCCGTCTGGTGAAATTTCGAACTCGAGGATCTTCGTCGCGAGTCCGAAGCCGTGAAACAGGCCGAAGA
>JACCQV010000338.1 GCA_013813945.1 Deltaproteobacteria bacterium
CGGTTGAGCTCGTCGCGACTCGGGTCACTCATGGTTGTGAACGAGAGCCTCGCACGGTCGGCTACGCCGTGCGCTGGTGGGTGCAACCGGCGAGATCACGCCGCAGCGCGACGTCGCCGGCGCGCAACGAACCCGAAGGCCAGTGCGGTGAGCAGCAGTGGCCCGCCCGGGCCGCCGTCCGCCGAACAGCAACCCGATTTGTCTCCCGTCCCCGGATTCGGGCCTTCGCACCCGTCCGCGGCTGGCTCGAAGTGTCCGCTCGAACAGTCGTCGCAGCCATCCGCATCGGAGTCACCGCACACGAACGGGTCATCGGGATCGGGGTCCGTGTCGTCGGGAACGCTATCTCCGTCGGAGTCTAGCTTGACCATCACGGTGAACGCCTGGGTCGCCGTCAAGGTCGAGGTGCCGACCTTGTAGGTGAGATCCAGGGTCACCTGATAGTCGCCCAGGGCGCCGAACCGCAGCGTGGCAGGGCGACCACCGGTGGCAGCTGGATCGCCAGCCCGCAGCGGCACGCCGCCGATGGCGCCGATCGTCCACGTGACCTCACTGGCGGCGAGCGTGCCGCCAGCAGCCGACACGATCTGGATCCCTGCACCGACGGTCTCCTTGAGCGTGACGTCGAGTGCGGCGCCGTTTGCGACGTTGCCATACGTCGCGGTCAGCACAGCTTCGACCGGAAGAGTCTGCGCCGCAACGACGATCGGCGTCAGATCGAGTTGCAAGCTCGGCTGGCCCTCCGTGGTCACGCAATCGGCCTCGAACAAGGCGTTGAGGAACAGCCGCGCGCCCATGCTCTGCGAGCCACTCGCGAGCGGCGTGTTGGTGCCGTATTGGTGGCCGCCGAGGTAGCTGATCTTACCGCCCTGGCACGTCGTCGCCTTTGCGGTCTGACCGGGCACCGGTGGACCGAGGATCGGCCCGATGTCGCACTGTCCGTCGATGTACCCGCTCATCCAGACGTCGGTGTTGCCCGGCCCGTTCGGACCCGTGAGCAAGGTGACCTGACGGTTATTCTTGTACGTCGTGTTGAGATAGCTGCTCAGGTTGTAGGCCGGTTCGCTGCCGCCGGTCGTGCCGAACATCCCGTCGAACTGGTTGTACGGAACCTCGGGCCGCAGAACTTTGACCGTCGCGGACGCGGGCTGTGGGGCGATCATGAAGCCCGCACCGACCTCCTTGAGATCGCTCGGCACGCACACATTGTTGACGCACTGAAACTGCGCGTCGGTGCACGGGCACGCCGGGGGCGTCCCCGTCGTCGTCAGGAAGTGACCGTCGCGGCCCGCATCGTCGAGCCATGGCCACGCCGGATTCGGCACCGTGTTCTCGTACGCGTTCACGGCCTGACACTCCGCGAAGAAATGAACGGGGTATTGAAGGAACGCACGGACCTCCGCGACGACCTCGTGACCATGAAACGTGATCGGCTGCGTGCCGCACTCCGCTTGCGTCGCGGGACAACCGCCACCGGCACACTCGACCTTCTCGCGATCCGTGACGTTCCAGTGCATGGACATGATCTGGCAGTACGCCGGCAGCCCGTCGGGCCGCCACAGCGCACCGTTCTTGTGGTTGGCGTTCGGCGCCGCACACGTTCCGAGCGGTCCCATCACCGCCTCCGCCGTGAGCATGTCGGGATTCGCCGTGCCCGGACCGCAGTTCGCATTGCACTTCGCCGTCGGGAACTCGACGCCGGTCGACTGCGGGATCCCCGCAGCTCGCAGATAGCCCGTTGCGATGTCTTCGTTACCGTCGGAGAACACAGCGATGGTCGGCGCCGCGACCATCTCCTTCGCCACGTTCCCCGTGAATGCCGACGTCGCTTCGTGAACGCTGACGACGCGGAACGTCGTGCGGGTCGCCCACGGATTCGTGGCCCACAGCGTCTGATTGTTCCAGGCCGCGATGATCGGGAGCGCACGCGCGCGATCCGCCGCATCGATCGCGAATGGCCCGCCGCGATAGCGGTGCGTCCCGATCACGGTTCCTGCCGCGGTCCCGCTGTCCGACCACACGACCGTGGTCGTCGCCGTGACGTCCGGACTGGCCGTTGGATACGGGCACTTCACGCCGGATCCCTCCACGCCGCAGTCCCAGGCGCAGAGGTCACCGACCGTGTTGCACGGCGCTGCGTGGTACGTCTTCGACGGGTCGATGATCCAGTACACCCGCACGCCCTGACGGAGCAGCTGGTTCAGCAAGCCGTACGCCTGGAGATTGCCCGTCGCTTGATAGGACAGGTCCATCGGGATGATCAGGCTCCCGGTCGCAAACGTTCGATCGGCTGCGTGCGCCGCGCGCGGCGCGACCGTGACGCTGAGGGCGAGGGCACCGGCCAGGGCGAGCGTCAGGAGCCGTTGAGGCAGCATGCGCCCATGCTATCGCGGCCGCAGCGGGACTGCGATGTAGGACCCTTGCGCACGTGGGACGGCGTTGGCGAACGAGCCCACCGCTGGATCGCGGGGTCTCGGGCGACTACTCCGCCGCGAGCTGCTTGACGATCGCCTTGCCGCGCAGTGCAACGTCGTCGGCGCTGGTGGCCGCGTCGATCTCCCAGCCCTTGCGCGAGTAGTACTTCTTGGGGCCGCGGCTCGCGCCCTTGATCTCGAGGCAATAGTCCATGTCGCGGACGTCGCTGCACGTGCGCGCCGAGACCTTGAGCTCCTCGCGCGACTTGTCCTGCGGGTAGACCGCGCGGATCGTGTCGCCATGCGCCTCGTAGATGAAGAGCTCGTACTGGCCCTTCCACGTGGAGGTCGCCTGGAAGATGCCCATCGGCTCCTCCGTGATGGCGGCGAAGACATGGATCGTGTCGCTCTCCGTCTTCGGGAGATGGTCGATCCAGATGCGATCCAGCGCCGACATCTTCTCGACCTTTGCCTCGGGACCCGAACAACCCATCGACACCATGACCACGGCAAGGAGCAGCTTCTTCATGACGGTGAGCCTACTGCGGTGCCCACGATGTGCCACCGGGATCAGGCAGATTCGTGCGACTACTCCCGCCATGCGTGCCCTGCTCTTCCTGGTCCTCGCGGCGTGTATCGCAGCCCCTGCGACGACGACCACGACGACGACAACACCGAAGCCGATGGACCAGCAGTCGGAGCTCTCGTCGGTTCTCTCGTCGCTGTCGTGGTTGACCGGCGACTGGCAAGGCGACGAGGGCGCCGAGCACTGGATTGCCGCCGACGGTGCGATCTACGGCGTCGCGCTCCAGGCCACTGGCATGTTCGAGGTGATGATCGTCGACGACGGAGAGGGCGCCGGGCCCGCCGACGGCGTCGTTCGCCTGATCGCGATGCCGGGGGGAGCGAAGGCCGTCGAGTTCCGCGCGTCCACGATGACAACGCGTAGCGCGCGGTTCGACAACCCCGCGCACGACGCCCCGAAGAACATCACGTACGAGCGCACGCCCGAAGGTCTGCGCGCGACGCTCGACGTGGATGGAAATCGCCAGATCACGTTCACGTTCCGGCCGTCGACGCGGCAGGCGGCGCCCGAGCTCGAGGCCGCGGATCGCGCGTTCGCGTCCGACACGGCCGCGAAGGGGCTCGATGGTCTGATGTCGTGGTTCGCACCCGACGGCTGGATGCTCGACAAGGACCACACCGCGAAGATGACCGGCGCGGACCTGCGCGCGGCGTGGGCTCTGCGGTTCGAGGCCGGTACGTTGACCTGGACACCGATCGCCAGTGGCCGCAGCGGCAAGCTCGGGTTCACGGTCGGCAAGGGTGAATTCACCGGCAAGAACCCCGCGCACAGCATGCGAACCACGTACCTCACGATCTGGAAGCAGCAGCCCGACGGCGCGTGGAAGGTCCTGTTCGACACGGGCCGAGCGGTCAACACGCCGTGATCCGCGGCGCGCTCCTCGGGCTCGTCGTCACCGCGTGCAGCTCGTCACCCGAGCTCGGCGGCGGCGATGCGTCACCGGACCACGATGCCGCGAACGCTCCCGTGGATGCGCCGGCCTGCGGACTGCGCGGTGGCCTCCGCGGCAAGACCGTCCGCACGATCGAAGCCGGCGGCTTGACCCGCACGTACCACGTGTACCTCCCTGCCGGCGATCCCGAGACGCCGATGCCGCTCGTGTTCGTGCACCACGGCTACACGATGTCGGGGCAGTTGATGTTCGACATCACCGGCCATGCGGATCTCGCCGACGACGAGAAGTTTGCCCTCGTGTTTCCCGACGGACAGGGCGGTCCAGATTCGAACGGCGCGCCGTGGAATGTCGGAACCGGCGTGTGCTCGAGCTTCTTCGGTGCACCCCCCAACGCATCAGGCGACGACTTCGCGATGCTGGACGCGATCACCGCGGATCTCGCGGAGGACCAGTGCCTCGATCGCGAGCACGTCTACGTCACCGGGTTCTCGATGGGCGGCTACTTCGCGCACCACGCAGGCTGCATGCGTCCGGACATCCGTGGCGTCGCACCGCACTCCGGTGGCACCCACGATCTCACCTCGTGTCCGTCGGGGAAGAAGCCGATCATCATGTTCCACGGTCGCGCAGACGCGCTGATCCCCGCGAGCTGTAGCGATCCCGCCGCGGCGACTGCCTGGGCGCAACACAACGGCTGCGCCACGACGACCACCAGCCGCACCGTCACCGGTGGCACCTGCGTGCGCTACGACGGCTGCCCGGCAGGCGGCCAGGTCGAGCTCTGTACGTTCAGCGGAATGGCCCACTGCTGGGCCGGGGGCGCCCTCAGCGCGGGCATCTACTCGTGCCCCGCGTACGAGAGCGCGACGCGACTCGCGTGGCAGTTCTGGAAGACCGACGCCTGGTGATCACTGACCCGGGACGAAGCTCTCGGGCATCAGGTGGCGGGGCGTGGCGACCGGCGGATCCTGCTCGGTCGACGTGGCCTTCTTGCCTTCCCACACGCGCGCGAACTGCGTCTCGAATGCAGTGAGCACCTTCGGGACCTTGATGAAGTAGATGTTCTCGAAGTTGTCGTTGAAGCCGGCGCCGGTCAGGTTCGCCGCGCCCGCGATCAGGCCGAACGCGTCACCGTCGCCGTCCCGGTACAGCAGGTACTTGTTGTGGTGAAGCAGGTGCTCGCTGTTGTTGGTCTCGAAGAAGCGGATCTCGAAGTTGTCACCGCCGGCCTCCTCGAGGGTGGCGACGTTGTCGGCCTCGAAGCCGAGGTTCGAGCCAACCTCTTGCGGAGCGCCGACAACCGGATCGAGCCAGTAGAGATCGTCGTCGGCGACCATGCGGAGCGTCAGGTCTCCGGCTTCGAGCTTGGTCTTGAGAGCCGTGACCAGGCCCGAGTGTCCGAACCGGTGTGCGCCGAGATCGATCGACGCGGCCTCGGTGACGCCACCGAGCAGGTACTTCTGCGCGCGCTTGCGGTCATTGGAGTGAGGGATGAAGAACGCCTTGATGTCGCTCTCCTCCTCGGCGTCGATCTCGTTGCGGCAGTTGTCGAGCGACGTCTTGAACTGCGCGCGCCCCGCGGACGCGGTCTCGCTGACCTGCGCGTCCATCAGACAGACGTGGGACTGCCCGAAGTAGCTCGAGCGCTTGACGTCGATGAAGTGCCAGTTCTCGTGATGCGTGACGACGCCCGACGACATGTTGCCGCTCGAGAACGTCATCTTCATGTACGTGCTGTCACCCTTGGGATTGATCAGGATCACCTTGTTGTGCGCGTAGCCGATGCTGCCGGCGTGGCCGCGCAACAGGATCTCGGCGCCGCACTGCTTCAAGCGCTCGGACTGCGTCGATGCGGCGTCGAGGACGAACGTGATCTTGGTGCCTGCGGTGGCGAGCTCGCACAGCCGATCAGAGACGGCGACGTTCGAGAACGAGAGATACGCGAGGAACACCTCGTCGTCCGCATCGAGCGGAGCCAGCCACTGCAGCAGCTTGTACTGCGGGCTCGACGGGCGCGAGGCAGAGGCCGGGACATCCGTCCTCGAGCAGTAGACGTTCTTCGGTTTCTTGGTCAGCGTCGCGGAGCCGTCCGCCGTCTTGACCGGTGTGGCGTACGTGTACTCGCGGCACAGCGGGTTCGTGAACAGGACGTCGTACGTCTTGTACTTGAGCGGAGTGCCTGTCTCGTCGGCCTTGCCATCGGGCAGCCAGCCTTCGTCTCCTTCGTCGGTCGCGTCCCCAGATCCGGCACACGCCACGAGAGGAAGAGCGAGCAGCAACGAGGACAAGACAAGGCTTCGCATTGCTGTCCGGCTCAGCACGGATGGTGCCAGCTCACCTGCGACGCAACTCACCAGGATCAGAGATGACGCACCTGGCTAGTCGATCGGTCCGGCATGTCCGGTGGCCGGACGTCGGTGGATACGCCCCCCGAAAATACGAATCGCCCCGCGGCGCAGGGCAGTTCGTCGTCGATTCGTCGTGTCGGGACTCGGTTCAGCGAACCTGGCAACCCTCGATCTCGCCGTTGGCGGCGCGAGCGGTCGTGAGACACGCGTTCGCGATCCGGATCACCATGTCGCGAGTCGGGAGGTAGCAGCCGCCATCCTTCTTGGTCTGGCTGATCCACTTGATGAGATGCGTCTTCCAGGCCCAGAGCCGTGAGCCGGAAGCGTCGCCGCTTGCGGTGGGGTTCGAGTAGTCGTCGTTCCAGTTGAAGAACGAGCCGCTCCAGTTGGTCTCGGCGTCGAGCTTCACGAGCTCGGCCGGAGGATCCATCATGATCGTCTCGAACCGGATCGCAGCAGCCTGCATGCACAGGCGGCCGGCGTCGGTGCCTTCGGAGAAGTCGAACGTCGGGCTGTGACCACCGGTCCACCTCTGCCAGAACTCGGTGCCGCCGAGGTCGAAGTTGCCGCCTTCGGGATACGTGTACTCCGTCGCGACCGCTCCGGTGGGGAACCGAACCAGGGCCTTGGTGACATCGCGCGCTTCAGCGTACGGATCGGCGGGCGGCATCGAGCAGCGCTCGGCTGTTGCGGCCTGGAGCTGCGCAAACGCCTGACGACCGACGTACGCAACGCGGTCGATCGCCTCGATCGAGGCATACGGCTTGTCGTCGGCGGTTCCGAACCGGCGGTCATTGCCATCGCGGATGGAGGTCAGATTCTTGGCGGCGCGCGAATGCACGCCTGCTGCCTGGAGCGCGGCTGCGGTGACGCCGTCGTTGATGTAGCTGACGATCGCCGCCTTCTCGCAGTCGGTCAGCATCGCGCCGTCCGCCTTGCCATCGGACAGGCCGACGTCGTTCTCGCCGTCCTCGGCTTCATCGGAGATGCAGCCGGTGGCGGCGACCAGGGAGAGGGCGATCAGGGTGGCGTGGCGCATGGCAGCCCATCGAGCAAGCTGCGCGCCAGTGCATGTGCCCGTGATCGCATGCGCTCCCTCCGACCACACTCACTGCCGGCAACTCGATCGGCCGGCTCCAGACACCACACCTCGCTCGAACTTTGGGCTGAAACCCGGGGTTTATCGATGCGTCCTGTCTCCATGAGTGTGGGTCGAACGGTCGCCCTGGTTGCGCTCGCCGCGTGCGCGCAGCCCGGGCGCGCCGACGACGTGCCCGCACCCGCCCCGGTCACGTCCGCGCTGCCAGCTCCTCTCCCCGCCGCGAACAGCTGCGTCGACGGCAAACCGTACGACGCCGCCGTGTTCCGCGACCGGGTGACATGGCTTGCCGCGCCGGAGCTCGCCGGCAGGTTCCCCGGTACACCCGGGGATACCAGGACGCGGGCGTTCATCGCGGAGCGGTTCGCCTGCCTCGGCCTCGTGCCGGCGGGCGCAGATGGCAGCTACGAGCAGCCCTTCACCGATGATGGTGATGCGACCGCGAACATCGTCGGATACGTCAAAGGGACGGACGATGACGCCGACGTCATCGTGATCGGCGCGCATCACGATCATCTGGGTGGCGGCTACCTCGGCGCCAACGACAACGCATCCGGGGTCGTTGCCTTGCTCGCGATCGCCCAGGCGATCCAGCAACGCACGAGCCCACCGAAGCGCACGATCGTGTTCGCCACGTTCGGTGCCGAGGAGCGCGGGATGCGCGGCTCGTATCACTACGTCGCCCACTCCCCGGAGGCGCTGCCGCTCGCTCGTGTCGTCCAGTTCATCAACCTCGACATGGTCGGCACTCATGCCTCGCGCGGGTTCGTCGCTGCACTGGGAACGTTTCGCGGCCTCGCCGCGACCGGTGTGCTGGCGAAGCTCGATGATCGATATCCGGAGCTCGACGTCGGGTTCGGCGGCGTGGCCCGCGGCTCGGACCACGAACCGTTCTGCAAGCAGGGCATCCCGTACGTCTTCTTCTGGACGCCCGACCAGAGCTGCTACCACCGGAAGTGCGACACGGCCGTTCGCGTCGACTATCCGCGGATGATCGACATAGCTGCGCTCGCGGGTGATCTGACCCAGGCGCTCGCGGACAGTGACGCGGATCTTGCCGACGTGCGCCGCCGCCGCGGTTGCGGTCGCTAGCCTCCGCAGGCGACGAGTGCGCCGAAGGCGAGGGTCCCGAAGGCGAGGCAGGCGAACGCGCGCGCGCGATCGTGATCGGTGTGATCCGTGCCCGGCTTCCCACCGGAACCGCAGCAGGTTTCACGCCGGCCGAGATCGAAGCGCGCAACGCGCGTCGGCGGTCGCGCCAGCAGTTCGCACCCTGAACGTTCAGAGGCACGCGAGCGACGTGCACCGCGGCTGCTTGGAGCGGGCGGTGGATCGGTTCACCGGCGGCGACTTTGCGATCGCTGGCTTCGGCGCGCCCGCTGCGGAGGCAACCTTGGGCGACGACGGTGCGCCGGAGACCTTGGTCGCCGACGGTGCGCCGGAGACCTTGGTCGGTGCTGCGGCAACCTTGGTCGCCGACGGTGCGCCGGAGACCTTGGTCGCCGACGATGCGCCGGAGACCTTGGTCGCCGACGATGCGCCGGAGACCTTGTTCGGTGCTGCGGCAACCTTGGTAGCCGACGGTGCTGGGGCAACTTTGGTCGATGCACCGGAGACCTTGGTCGCCGACGATGCGCCCGAGACCTTGGTCGGTGCGGCGGCAACCTTGGTCGGCGACGATGCGCCCGAGACCTTGGTCGGTGCTGCGGCAACCTTGGTCGCCGACGGTGCTGCGGCAACCTTGGTCGCCGACGGTGCTGCGGCAACCTTGGTCGGCGCGCCGGAGACCTTGGTCGCCGACGGTGCTGCGGCAACCTTGGTCGGTGCGCCGGAGACCTTGGTCGCCGACGATGCGCCAGCAACCTTGGTCGGTGCGCCGGAGACCTTGGTCGCCGACGCTGCGCCGGCAACCCTGGCCGTGCTCGGCGCGGCGGTCGGCCTGGGCTTGTTCGCAACCAGTGTTTGCTTGGTCGCGACAGCCTCCGCAGCGGGTCGGGTCGGACGACCAGACGCGACGACGGCAGGTTTCGTCGGCGCCGGAACGCGAGCCTTCGAGATGACCGCGGGTGCGGTCGTTCTCTGCTCGCTCGCGCTCGCTACCGCGGCTCGGTTCGGGCGCGTCGGTGGCGCCGGCGTGGGCGCGGCGGTCCGGGCACCCGCCTGCTTCGCACCCGCCGCGACGGGCCGCGCAGGCATCGCAACGGCCG
>JACCQV010001108.1 GCA_013813945.1 Deltaproteobacteria bacterium
AGAATGGCAGGCGTCCGGTGAAGCCGGACGCCGCGGCGACCAAGGTCCAGCCGGTCGAGGTCACCGCGCCCGTCACCAAGGTCACGCCCGAGATCACACCGGCGCCGGTGACCACGGCGCCCACCGCCTCATCGGTCGCGAGCCAATGGCAAAGAGTCGGACAGCAGATCACGGCGCTCGGACCGGGCCAGGACGATCTGTGGAACCGCCACCGCCGGATCAACATTCAGGACGCGATGAAGGATCCGGCGAAGCTGCGCGAGGCCTCCCAGATTCTCGACAAGCTGGCGCGCGACATCGCGGCGCTCAAGAAGTAGCCGGGTACAGCGCGGCGGCGCCCGTGCGGTCGGGGTCGGGTTACAGCGGCGGCGCCCGTGCCGTTACATCGCCGGCGGCTTGTAGAGATGCGCGATGTGGACGCAGTTGCGCGTCTCCGAGGACTGATCGCCGCCGCCGACGACGAGGCACAGCTCGTTGAGCCCCGGATAGAGTGCCGCTGGCAGCGTGATCGCCTTCATTCCCGTTCCCGGGAAGTTGTCGGTGAACAGCATCGACTCCTCCGATCCATCGGCCGTGCGGAAGTAGTACGAGAACGGCTTCGAGGGCTGGCCGGCGACCGTGAAGGTGGGCTTCTGCTCGTTCGCGATCAGCGGCACGTTGACGAACATCGGACCGCGAAATGCGGAGCCTGCGTTGGCGACGGTCGCGGTGGCCGCATCGTACCGGGCGCGGCCTGGTTGTCCGGTGCCGAGACTCGTGACGTTGAGCGTACCGGCACTGAGCGTTCTGCCGGAGCGGACGAGGACGACTCCGCCGGACCCACCTCCACCGGCGCCCGCGGCCCCCGCACCTCCGATCGCGCCTTGCGCGGTGATGGTGCCCACCGTGAGGTCGCCACCCGCGGTCAGCTCGATCGAACCACCGCCACCACCTCCGTTACCGCCTGCACCGAGAACCACCGAGCCATTGGCACCGGCACCGCCACTGCCACGATTCTTGTCTGCCTCGGCATGAGACTTGAGTTGCTCGTCGCCCTCGTAGCGACCGACGCCCGCAGACGGCGCTCCGGGTGCGGGTCCGGTCCCAGGTGCGCCGGGGGCGCCGCCGATCGCGGCTCCGCCCATTCCTCCGTTCCCTGCGCCGGGGCCGCCGGTCATCGCGACGCCGTTGACGCTCGTGGTGACCGAGTTGCCGATGGTGATCGATGCAGTCGCGCGGATCACGACGGGCTCGGCGAGTCCCGCCACACCTTTGATTGTGCCCGCGGTCAGGTTGACCTCGGAGTACTCGCTGAGCGCCGGTAGACCCGCCGCAGGGAGCGTCGCATTCGTGAGCTCCGGCAGTCCCTTGACGCTCAGCATCCCGGTCAGTTGGCGGGTGATCGTCGGGCCGCCTGGAACCGTCTGCATGACCGTGATGTCGAGAGCGATCAGGTCGCCAGCCGTGAGTCCCGTGGTGCCGCCGCGATCGTCGACGTCGAGCACGATCGGAACCGCGAGCTGGCGTCCGGCGGCATCGAGGTCGATGCCGGCCATGTTGACCATCATCAACGGCGTCTTCTGGACCGGCGACGTCACCTTGGGAGTGACCATCACCATCAGGCCGGACTTCACCATGTGCACGCCTTCGATTACGATGACCGCGGACCGACTGCCGTCCGCCCCCTGCCCTTCCGTGATCACCGATGGCGTGACCCCGGTGATGTTCATCATGGAGGGATCGGCATCCACCGGGATCTCGGCATCGATCTCGCCGTCCGGGCCGGCGTCGGCCATCGGCGTAGGGATGTTGCTCTCGTTGTAGATCAGCGAGCAGCCGCCGAGGGCCGGGAGCAGGGCGAGTCGGGCCAGCACGTACCGCATTCAGCAAGTATAGACGTGGCCTACATCGGCGCGGGCACGTGCCCGGATCCGAAGTTCACCCAGTGTGGCCCGTGGCACTTGCGCGGATCGTGGTCCCGGGTGATCGTAAGTGGGCATGGTGTCGTGCCTTCTTTGCTCCTCGCCTCGTTCGATCGGCGTCCTGTGTACGTCTCACGGAGTCGCGATCGCCTCCCCGGGCATCACCAGCGAGCAGATCTTCTCGCGAGTCCAATCGCCCGTCGCGACCTTGGTCGATGCGTGGGGTGTTGCTCACGGTATCGCCGACGGTACGAAGATCGGCCGCGACCCTCGCGTGGATGTCGCCGTGTTGCACGCCTCGGTGTCGAGCGAGCACGCGACGATGAAGCACGCGGACAACCACTGGCACATCGCCGACAACTCGAGCCGCAACGGCACCGAGGTCGAGGGCAATCGGATCACCGATTTCCAGCTGACCAGCGGAAACACGATTCGCCTCGGCGACGTGAAGTTCTACTTCTGGCCCGAGGCGATGGCCAAGATCGATCCGCCGCGCGGATCCGGTCGCACAGCGCCGACGCGCCGCGATGAGCTCGTGTTCAGCGCGAAGGTCACCACGCCGCGTGGTCACCTGCTCGACCTCCGCCAGCGCGTGGACGGTGGTGTGCTGCGAATCGGTGAGTCATCGATCGAGCTCGCCGCGATGGAGTTCGGGCTGCTGCAGCTGCTCGTCGAGCGTCGCCGCACCGTCACCGATCCGGAGCTCGCCTACGTCGCGTGGCACGAGATCGCCGATGCGCTCTCGTTCCGCTCGGTCCAGGCCGACAGCGAGAACGTTCGTGAGCTCGTGCACCGCGTGCGCCGCAAGCTCGCCAGTGTCCACGCGGACGATCTGATCGAGAGCAAGCGCGGCGTCGGCTACCGGCTCGCCGGCGAACCCGGCTGAGCGCGTATACTCTCGGGCGATGGAACCGCGTCGTCGTCGGCAGGTGTGGTGGGCCAGGCGGCTGCGCCGGGTGGGGCTCATGTGGCAGAACGCGCTCGAGCTCGCGCGTGCGGGGCGGTTGACCGCTCCGTACGGAGCACCGTTCGAGAACGTCCACGAGGAGAAGATCTACCGGCTTCGCCGCTACGCGAAGACGCCCGATCCGGGGACCACGCCCGTCACGGCGCCGCTGCTGCTGATCCCACCGCTGATGGTGGCCTCCGAGGTCTACGACATCTCGCCCGACGTCAGTGCAGCGGCGGCCCTGTCGCGGTGGGGCGTCGACGTCTGGCTCGTCGATTTCGGTGCACCCGAGCGGGAAGAGGGCGGCATGAGCCGCACGCTCGACGATCACGTACGTGCCGTCTCCGAGGCGATCGATCGCGTGCGCGCCGTGACGAGCCATGACGTCCACCTCGCTGGGTACTCGCAAGGCGGGATGTTCTGTTACCAGGCCGCCGCATTCCGCAAGTCGGCCGGACTCGCGTCCGTGATCACGATGGGCAGCCCGGTCGATCTGCACCGCACCGTCAAGCTCGCCGAGGATGTCACCGAACGCATCGTCACCGGATTGCGCGCCGCTCTGTCGTGGCCACTCGCACGGATCGAGGGGCTGCCCAGCTTCTTCACGTCGACCGGCTTCAAGTTGCTGTCGGCGCGCAAGGAAGTGAAGCAGCTGATCGATTTCGTCAAGAACCTCCACGATCGCGAGGCGCTCGAGAAGCGTGAAGCGAAGCGGCTGTTCCTCGGCGGTCAGGGCTTCGTCGCGTGGCCGGGCCCCGCGTTCCGCAAGTTTGTTGACGAGATGATCGTCGGCAACCGCATGCAGGCCGGCGGGTTCGTGATCGACGGCCACACGGTGACGCTCGCGGATCTGTCGTGCCCGATCCTGTACTTCGTCGGCAGCCGCGACGAGATGGGCCGTCCCGCGGCAGTGCGCGGGATCCGGCGAGCCGCCCCCAGGGTCGATGTGATGTACGAGATTCCGCTCAAGGCGGGTCACTTCGGACTCGTCGTTGGCAGCACGGCGTTGACGGTGACCTGGCCGAGCGTGGTCGAGTGGATGCGCTGGCGTGAGGGCGCCGGCGGCCCGCCGCCGCACGCGTTCGACGTGCGCGCCAAGGAAGTACCGGATCCGTTCGCGGTGGTTCCCGATCGCAATGACGAGGACGACGAGGACGATCACGAGGACGACACGTTCGAGCTCGCTCGCGATCTCGTCGAGAAGACCGCGAAGGCTGCCGTCGAACGGTTCGCGGAGCTCACGGAGGATCTCGGCAACTACCTCGACAACGCGCGCTGGCAGGTGCCCCGCCTCCACAAGCTGCGCAACCTGCAGGACGATTCGCTGGTCTCGTTCGGCCGTTCGCTGTCCGAGCAGGCATCCAAGATCGGCGATCGGACGTTCTTCCTGTTTCGTGGGCGGGCGTTCACGTACGCCGAGGCGAACCGCCGCGTCGATGCCGTCGTCCGTGGGTTGATCGCCTGCGGGATCAAGCCGGGCCAGAAGGTCGGCGTGATGATGACGTCGCGCCCGAGCCACCTATCGTTGGTCTGCGCGATCAACCGGCTCGGGGCCGTCGCCGTGCTGCTGTCGCCCGAGACGCCCGAAGATGTCTTGCCGCGCGCGCTCGAGCTCGGCGAGGCCGACGTGCTGATCGTCGATCCGAGCAGCGCTGCCCGCGCGCGGGGCGGGGTGCAGTGCAAGGTGCTCGTGCTCGGCGGTGTGGGCGAGGTGCCGTGGCAGCCTGGCGAGTCGCGCACGCTGCCAGCCGGCGTCATCGACATGGAAGCGATCGATCCAGAAACGGTCACCGTGCCGGTCTGGTACAAGCCCGACCCCGGGCGTGCCCGTGACCTCGCGATGGTGTTCGTGTCGTCGGGCAAGCACGAGCCACCGCGCGCGACGCGGATCACGAACCGGCGCTGGGCGTTCTCCGCACTCGGTGCCGCCGCCGCCGCGACGCTGACGACGCGGGACACGGTGTACTGCTGCCTGCCGCTCCACCACCCGTCGGGGACGCTCGTCGCCGCGGGCAGTGCGCTGACCGGTGGCGCGCGCCTCGCGCTCGCGAGCAAGTTCGACGCTGCCACGTTCTGGGACGAGGTTCGCCGCTACGGCGTCACGGTCGTTTACTACGCGGGCGAGATGTGCCGACGGCTCGTCGATGCGCCACCCGTGCTCGGTGAGAAGAGCAATCCGGTGCGCCTGTTCGCCGGGAGCGGTATGCGGCGCGATGTCTGGCGGCAGCTCGTGACACGGTTCGGGCCGGTGGGCGTGCTCGAGCTCTATGCGTCGACCGAGGCGAACACCGTCCTCGCGAACGCGCGCGGCAAGAAGATCGGCTCCGTCGGTCGTCCGCTGCCGGGCAGTCCGGAGGTGGCGGTCGCCGCGTGGTCGTTCGCCGACGACGAATTCGAGCGAAATGGAGCCGGCCGCCTGATTCGCGCACGACTCGACGAGCCCGGCATGCTGGTCGCCCGGCTGTCATCACGCGCCGGTTCCGACGTCGCACACATCGATCCGAAGCGCCTGCTTCGCGATGCCTTCGAGCCCGGCGACCTGTGGTTCGTTACCGGCGACTACTTCGAGGTCGATACCGAGGGTGACTACTGGTTCGTGGATCGCGGCGGCCAGATGATCCAGACCCGGCTCGGTGCCGTCGCGTCGACGAAGATCGAGGACGCGATCTATGAAGCCGCGAGCGTCGCGCTGTGCATCGCCGCCGGCCGCAACGATCCCGATGCTGCTGGCATCGAAGTTCCCATCGCCGCCGTGCAGCTGCAGCCCGACTCCCCACTCGACCTCCCCTCCCTCTCGGCGGCGGTCGCAACGTTGCCCGAGTACGCGCGTCCCCGCCGGGTGAGGATCGTCGATGCGTTGCCGATGACCGACGGCTTCCGGCCGATCAAGCGCTCGATCCGCGATCTCGATCTGTCCGATGGCCCCGATGTCCTCGAGTGGGACCCGCACGCGCAGCGCTACACGGTCACCGCGCTCGGCCAGGTCGCGGGAGCTCGGTGATGAACGTCCGCGAAGCCCGCGCGCGCTACTTCGCCGACAACGGCTTCTCCGAGGCGAGCTACAGCGACGGTTGGGTCAAGGCGAAGGTCGGTCCGATCCCGATCTGTTTTCCGAATTCCTCGTCGAGGAAGCGCGCGATCCCCATTCACGACCTCCACCACGTGGCGACCGGGTACGCGACGACGTGGACCGGCGAAGCCGAGATCGGGGCCTGGGAGATCGGCGGCGGCTGCGCGAACTACTGGGCAGCGTGGGGCCTCAACTTCGGTGCGATGGCCCTCGGCCTCGTGATCGCCCCACGGCGCACGCTGCGCGCGTTCCGGCAGGGTCGCGCGACGATCAACCTGTACCAGTCTGGCTGGGACGACTCGTTGCTGGATCTCTCGGTCGACGAGCTCCGCGCGCGGCTCGCGATCGCCGAGCCTGCGGCCCGCTAGGGTATCGGCTCGGCGCCGACCTGCGCGAGCAGCTCGTTGACCGCCTTGCGTGCGATCGCGCGCGGCACCATCGCTCGAAAGCCGCCCGATCGAACGCTCATCTCCTGCGGCAGCAGGAACAGCGACATGATCCTCGTGAGCAGCGGAACGTGCACCCAGGCCTGGAGCTCGATCTCCTTGCCGCGCTGCGTGAACTGCGCGCGCATCGGTGCGGTGAACAGACCGCTCCCTTTCTGGAACAGCTTGGTCGCTCCGGTCTGCGGGTCGCGCGGCAGGTAGCGATGCTGCTGCGCCCAGCTCGCGATCGTCGGCCACGGATCGCCCTTGAGCGTGAACGTGACGACCGTGCGCTTCGCGGGGTCGACGACGACCAGCGCGGTCGTCACCTGGTGTCGCTCTTCGGCATCCGGATCTGCACGAGCGGCGGCGCCACTCCAACGTCGTCGCGCCACGGCGCGGGCTTCTTCGCCGCGAAGTCCTCCCACACGCGCTTGTCCTCCCGGCAGTCGTAGGTGCGGCAGATCGAGGGCCGCTTGTCGTAGCACTCGCAGCGGTGCGTCTCCTTCTCGGAGTAGATGCAATAGCCGTCACTCGGGCGGCGACGCAGCTCGTACGGGCGCGAGTACTCCCAGCGCAGGCCGTCGTCGAGATCCTTGAAGTCGAGCGCGACGGACAGTCGGCAACACCGCGCCTTGCACAGGTGCATCAGCGAGGCGCAATCGATGTCGGGAACATCGACGGTGTACTTGTCGACCTCGGGACCGAGATACACACGGGCATCTTCGCCGCGCTCCGCAAACAGCTTCGTGCGCTGCTCGACCGCTTCCGCCTCGACCGCCTTCTCGTGGACGATGTCCGCGCGATGCAGGATCTTGATCGCCGCAGTGACGAGCGACTCGACGCGGTCGAGCTGCAGCTTGGTCTGCATCTCCATGCGATGCAGTTGCCGCAGCCCTTCCTCGAGCTCGGCCACCGTCGCGGGCGGATCGGATCGCTCAGCGGACATGGTCGTCAGTGTACCGCCGGGCGCGGCACAGCTGCACGCCACAGTCGATCATCGAGATCAGCGCCGCGCCGTTGACTACGTAAAGTACCGGGGGCTTCCACTCCGGCCGGTACCTCAGGTCACTTCTTGCAGACGCCGTCGAGCGTGGTCGCCCAGGTCTTGCCGCCGTCCATCGAGATCTCGTGCAGCGTCTTGAACTCCTTGGCGGTCGTGAGCTCGTCGGTGAAGCGAACCTTCGCGACCTTGCCGGCCTGTGCGCTGCGCGACTCGCCGTCCCAGACGATCTTGCCGGCGGTTGCACCCGTCGACGTCAGATTGTCGCTGCCGCCCATGTTGTCCGCCCCGATGCGAAACCACTTCTTGACCGATGCATCGTAGGTCGTGAGCTCGTTCCACTTGTAGGCCGGCTTGCCTGCGGTCGTCCCGGACATCGAGATCCACCACTTGTCGAGATCTAGCTTGCTCTTGATCGTCGCCTTGACCTCCATCGTCTTCGACGCATCGCCACCGGGGCTCACCTTGCCCGTGCACCTCCAGGTGCCTGCCATCGCCTTCGCCATGTCGGCGACCTCGACGGGCGGCTTCGGCGCTTCCATCTTCGGCGCGACCGCGGCCGTTGCCGGCGCTGGCGCCTTGCCGGCGGCAGGTGCCTTCGCGTCCTGGGCGACGGCGGCCGTCGTCATGCCAAACAGCAACGCAGTAGTGATCGAGAGCGTCTTCAGGGTGTTCATGGGTTCACCCACGATCTGCCTCCGGAATGGTCCCTACAAGGAGGGTGAGGCCAATTGCCCCGCTCAGTCGTCCCAGTCGTCATCGTCGTGATCACTGTCCGTGTCGCCATTGCCGAAGCAATCGTCCCACTCCTCGAACTCCTGCGCGCACACGGACGCCGCGAGCACGGACGCGATCGTCTCGCGCGTGGTTCCGGTCTGCAGGCAAACCTGGGCATTATGGAGGCACTCCGCGAGTGCCTGCGCGTTGACGCCGCACCAGTAGTTATCGATCGCGCTCTCACAGCTCTCGCGGGAGAACGTGTCGACCGCGGCGACGAGGTCGAAGTCGCACCGGGGCGTGGGTTCCTGGCAGACCGCCGGGTCACCTGCCCCGCTGCCACATGCCGCGAGCGCGCCGACGATTCCAACCACGATGAACGAGTGCAACTTCACGTTCGCGTCCTCAGCACGATGTAGTCCAGGCCGTAACTGCTGGTCTCCAGGGCGTGGGCGCACCGTACCGTCAACGTTCGTTCACGAAACATGTGAACGAATCGTGGCCTAACCTATCGGCGACGCCGCGCGAGTCGTGTCGCGACTCCCAGCCGCCTCGACCCGTCCGGACGGGCATGAAACTCATGTCCGTCAAGCTCCCCGTCCTCGCCGCCCTGGCGCTCGTCCTGTCCGCGGGCACCGCCGCCGCGGGACCCGATTACGTCTGCAAAGGCGACCGCGTCGAGAAGGGTGGAAGCACCCAGTTCACGGTCCGCCGCTCCGGCTCCGAGGTCACGATCGAGAAGGGCGGCAGCACCAAGGGCAAGGCAGTCAAGCGCGGCAGCAAGATGGAGGTTGAGGTCGGCGGCAGCACGAAGGCGACGATCGCCAACGGCAAGATCGAGAAGGGCGGCGCGAGCTGGTCGACGGTCTCCGACGCTCAGCGCAAGTTCGATTGCGATGACACCGTCGCCGCGACGCTCTGGGTGCTGTTCCAGATCAACGTTCTGCCCTGAGCCGGGACCGAGCCCGTCAGCGAGGATGCTGTCGGGTTCCTACATCGTTCGCTCCGCACCGCCGGCGCGAGCACACACACGCAACAAGCAGCAGGAACCCGATGATGCCGCCGCTGCGCTGACCGCCGGCGCTGCAACCCACCTCGGACGGCTCCTGTGCTGGCGCCGCATCCTCGGGCTGGGTGGCTGGCTCGGGATCGGCTGGTGGGGCGCCGCTCGCCCCGAGTCGCTCGAGCAGAATCGCGTAGGAGTTCTGTTGTGCGCGACACGACGTCATCCCGATTCCGCAGGGACGCGCCGTGGTCTCGCCGCATGACGCCAGCTCGTCCTGGAACGTGCGCTTACTCGGATGGCGCAAGTAGGACATGGGATCGGACGCGAGCATCTCGTGATCGAGACCGTACGCGTGCGCGATCTCCTGGGCCTGCGTCTCGCAGACGGTCTGACCGTTCTGCAGCAGGATGTCGGTGAACGTGAAGACCATCGCGTTCTCGACGACGGCACACGTCGAGGACAGCGGCGCGACGCCGCCGACCCGCGGTCCGAACCCAAACAGGGTTGAGGAGCCGCCGAACACGGCTTCGATGTGTGGAGTCTGGCCGGGATCGATCTCCGTGAGCTCGACACCGAACGGCGCGAACATTGCCTCGAGGCAGGCGACCGTGTCCGCCCACACCTGGGGCGGTGGGTTCCACGCGGGAATCGTCACCGGCTGCGAAGCGATCGAGGAGTGATCGAGCCGCGCATCGGTCGCACCCGGGGTGACGGTGACGCCGGTCCGGTTGAGATAGATCACCCGCGACAGGGCAGCAGCTCCGGTCGGCGGTGGAGTCGGCACCTCCTGGCGCGCGAGCTCGAAGTCCGCGCCCGCCGGCCTGGACACGACCATTTCGTACGGTGCGGCGATCGTGATCGACGGGGCGAGGAGGAGGACGGCGATGGCGTAGCGGGTCACGCAGACTGAGTCGGCCCCTGCCGGCGGCGATCAATGTGCGCAGAACAGTTCGTTCTCGCTGAAAGTCAGCGTGAATTACGTGGTGGGGGCAGAAGGACTCGAACCTTCAACCAGCGGATTAAGAGTCCGCCGAGCGGTTTCGGTCGCTCCTGGAACCAAGCGACTTCGCAGGGTTTTACCGCGGACTTGCCGTGCACCGACCGACGGTGTGTCACCTGTGTGTCAAAGGTCGGCCAGCGGCTCGCGACGTCGTTGAGCACATGCGATCACAGGCGGCGGTTCCAGTACGCAGGCCGCCGATGGCCGTGCATCACCGAGATCACGCGCACGAACGTGTCGCCTTCCACGAACACGATCGCGTAGGGGAACCGGACGAGCAGCTTGCGGCGAACACCCAGCTCGGGTGGGAGGCCGATGACGGGTCCACACTCCGGTCCCGGAGCTTCGAGCGTCCGCATCGCGGTCTTCAGCTCGTCCCAGAACTCGGCTCCCAGACCCTCGCGCTCGTAGCGGTCGATCGCGTGCGCGATCTCTTCCTCGGCTTCCGCGTCGACGCGGATCGGCTTCTTCATCGGCTAGCGACGCGAGCTGCCAGCCGTCGCTCGACGACGTCCCACGTTTCACCGCCGCCGGGATCAGCGAGTGCGCGGCGAGCGCGACGCTCCAGCTCGGATAGCCATTCCGCGTCGGCGGGCAGGCTGGACAGGAGTTGGTCCGCAAGGTCGAGCCGCTCGTCGTCCGTCAACGACAGCGCGTCTTCGAGGAGCTTACGGGCGCGATCGGACATGTGGGTATCATAGCGTGGAGACTACGCATCGTCACCAGCGCCATCACGGCGGAGGTCAGCAGAAGCGGACAGCGTATGGATCTGACCGCGGAGGTGATCGTCGCCGAGATCCGGCGATTCGCCGAAGAGCATGGCGCACCAGCACCGCGGACATGTTGCGGCGCCGATCGGTCAGCCAGTGCGGCGAGCTCGACGAGGAGACTGACGCGCGCCACCGACGTGAGCTGGCGTCGCTCGATGTGCCGCGTCGAGCAGGACCTTCGACCACGGCTCAAGAATGCCGTTGCCTCCGAGCCTCAAGCGCGCGGCATCGTTGCCGAAGCTGCGGATCGTCAAGGAGCAGTAGCGCACCGGTGTCACGTTTACCGCTGCAAAGACCTGGCTGACCATCGCCGCCGACTTGGAGGTAAGCTTGCGGTATGGCCGTGCCAGAACAGCTCCTCCAGCAGCTCCTCGCGCTCGACGAGTCCGTCCGGCTGGAACTCGCCCACGCGCTCCTGGACAG
>JACCQV010001137.1 GCA_013813945.1 Deltaproteobacteria bacterium
CGTTCGCACCGTGCGACGGTTCGCGGAATTCTGCGTCCGGATCCCATATGCGCCACTTCCTCCTCGTTGCCCTGCCGCTAGCCTCCCTCCTCGCCGCCGCCGGCTGCGGCAAGACCGAATGCGAGAAGTACGCCGACATGGAATGGAAGTGCGGCAACTATCCCGCGAAGGAAGAGGCGATCACGCGACAGATGGCCCAGGGCATGTGCGTGGGCGCGAAGGACCTCAAGGACGACGAGCTCGGCCTCGGTGCGAAGTTCAAAGCGGAGGCGGAGTGCGCGAAGAAGCACGACGATTGCGCGGGCTACAAGGCCTGCACCGACGCGATCAAGTGAGCTACGCGAACCACAGCCGGTACATGCCGTAGGCAAACGCCGCCGTCAGCGCCGCCGCGACGACGCCGAGCCCGACCTTCGCGATCATCGGCAACGCACGCCATCGAGCCATCGCTGCCTGCCCGGCCCGGCGGACCGGCGGCTCCATGCGGTCGAGCAACCGGGCGAGCGGTTTCGACACCCCGGCGATGAGCGCGAGCCCGAACACGATCAACGGCAGACCCGGCCCGGGAATGAACAGGAACACGCCGCCGCCGACCACGAGCACGACACCGAGCACGATCTGCGCGATCATCAGGGCGCGCGGACCGTTCCGCATTCGCCGCCGCTGATTCTGGAAGCGCCGACCTGGCTGGTCTTGCTTGAACGCACGCCACTCGTGTTTGACGAGAGCCATGGCTGTCATGAGCAAACCGTAGCGCCGTCCGTCGCCGACGCCACGTGTGCGAGCACGCGCGTCGAGCGCTATGGCGCGGGCGCGACTCCACCCGCCGGCCGCAGGACGCCGAAGACGAGGTGCTTCTCGCTGAAGAACTGCTTGGCCGACGCCTTGACGCGATCGCTCGTCACGCGCGCGAGCAGCCCGCTGAGGTCGCTGACCGTGGTGAAGTCCTCACCGTACCAGTACGCCTCGCGCAGCTGGCTGCCCCACCACCAGTTCTCCTTCGCGTCGGTCTCGCGCGCTCGCTTCAGCTGCTCGGTGACCTTCGACAGGATCTCGGCAGAGGTGCCCTCCTTCTGGATCGTACGCAGGACGCCGAGCGCCGCATCGCGCAGCTTCTCGACGTTTGCGGGATCACACCCGAACGAGATCGTCGCCTCGCGGCGCATCGTGGGCTCGCGCGACAGTGACACCGACGACCGCACTCCGTACACGCCGCCCATGTCCTCGCGCAGCACCTCGCGCAACCGGATCTGCAACACCATGGCGAGCACGCGCGCATCACGCGCTGCATCTCGACTCCACTTCTCGGGCGCACCGAACGTCATCGAGACGTAGCTCTTGGGTTCGCTGCCCTGCACGATCTCCTTGCTCACCTTGCCCGCTGCGTACGTGATGCCGACGTCCTTCCACTTGTCCTTCTTGCCCGCGGCCGGAAGGCTCGCGAGGTACTGCTCGACGAGCGGCTGTAGCTTCGCGAGATCCACGTTCCCCACGAACACGAACGTCGCGCCCGTGAAGTCCGCGAACCGCGAGCGCCACACGGCATGCGCCTTGTCGAGGTCGACCTTCGCCAGCAGCTCGGGTGTCGTGGGCTGTCGACGCGGGTGGTTCTTGCTCCGCACCGCCTCCATGTCCTCGTAGAAGCTCACCTCCGCCAACATCCGGCGATTGCGCGCCCACTCGAGCTGATCGTCCTTCCATGCGGCGAACGCGCGCTCGTCTCGGCGGGGTGCGGTCAGCCGCTGATACATCAGCTGCATGGCGGTCTCGAGATCCGCAGGGCGCGTCGAGCCGCGAACGCTCTCCGACATCTCACCGAGACCGACGCTGATCCACGCGATCTTGCCCATCATGGCCTTCTGCAACGCGGTCGCATCGAGGTCCCCGGCACCGCCGGTCGCGACCACCGCACTCGCGAACCGGCCGTTGACGAGGTCTGGCACCAGCGACGTGCCACCGGGTTTCCAGCCCTGGATCTCGATCGAATCGTTCTGGAACGACGTCAGCTTGACGATCACGCGCACGCCATTCGACAGCGTCCACACCGTCGCATCCGCGCCCGTGTCACGCGTGCTCGACACCACCTTGCCCGGCGTCGGCAACTTCGTCAGCAGCGGACGGGCCGCCTCGTCCTTCCACGGCTCGACCTTGTCCTTCGACGCGGCCGCAAACAGTGCCCGCACCTCCTGCTCGGTCGGAAGCTTCGCGGTCGCCGGTCCCGAGATCGAGATCACCCGCCCCTTGTCACTGCCCCACGTCGCCGCCAGATGGTTGAGCTCCGCGAGCGTCACCGTCGGCAAGACTGCCCGATTGAGCTCGAGCTCGACCAACCGACCCGGCATCTGCTCCCGCTCGAAGAAGTGGCGCGTCATCTCGTCGGCGATCTGGTCCGACGGCGTCTTGGCCCACTCCGCGGCCGAGGTCTCCGCGCTCGCCAGCGTCTCGCTGCGCGCACGGTCGAGCTCGCCCTCGGTGAAGCCATGCTGCTCGACGCGCTCGATCTCGCGCACGAGCAGGGTCAACGCCTCCGCGGTACGCCCCTGCTTGGCACTCGCCGACCGCACGAACCCATCGGCGGTGCGCGTCAGACTGCTCGTATACGAGCCCGCGCCCGTGAACGGAGCCGCCGGATCCTGCGCCAGCTGGCTGAACCGCGCCCGCAGCATCGAGTGATACAGGTTCTCGACGATCATCCGGCGATAGTCGGCCTTCGTCAGCTCGGGCCGGTGATCCATCTTGTCGATCACCTGAACGTCGGAGAACGGCAGCTCCGGATCGGTCGCGATCGTCACTGCCGTCGGGTGCTCGTGTGGCACCGCGACCGCCTCGCGTGGCCGCTTCGTCCCTTCCGAGACCAGGTTGCCGAACCGCGCCGTGATCTCCTTCTCCATCGCCTCGGGATCGAAGTCACCGACCGCGATCACCGCCATGTTCTCGGGCCGGTACCAGTCCTTGTAGTAGCGGACGAGCGCCTCGCGCGGCGCCTTCCGCAAGATCTCTGACAATCCGATCGGGAGCCGGTGCGCGTACTTCGAGCCCTGAAACATGACCGGCCACTGCTTGTCATTGATGCGCGCGAACGGCCCTCTGCCGAGCCGCCACTCCTCGAGCACGACGCCGCGCTCCTTCTCGACCTCCGCTGGGTCGAACGCCACATCGCCGGCCCAGTCCCGCAAGATGTCGAGCCCGGTGTGCATCATCGCCTTGTCGTCGGTGGGAACCGTCAGCATGTACACGGTCTGATCGAACGACGTGTACGCATTCACATCCGGACCGAACCGCATCCCGATCTTCTCGATGTAGTTGATGATCTCCTGCTTCGCGTACCGCTTCGTCCCGTTGAACGCCATGTGCTCGACGAAGTGCGCGAGCCCGCGCTGATCGTCGTCCTCCTGCACCGAGCCCGCATTCACCGCCAACCAGAGCGCCGCTCGCTGCTCCGGCTTCTGGTGCCCCATCACATAGAACGTCATCCCGTTCTTGAGCTTCCCGGTCCGGATCGCCGGATCGAGCGGCGTCTCCGGCTCGATCGGCAGCGGCATCGACGCGGGCTCCGCCACCGCGACGGCAGGCTGCGGCGGTGCAGCGACCGACTGGGGTGGTGGTGGCGCCCCGCAGGCAGCCACAGCACAGAACAATGACGCGATGAGTGAATGGTGGTGCATATGTCCTCGACCCGGCGAGTGGTCGACGATTGCACCCGCCGTGCCCCAAAAAGTTCCACGAAATCGCGCCGACCGTTCGCGAGCCTACGCCAGGCTGGCGTCGCGGGGCACCGCGGCGTGACGAACTGTCAGCTCACGCTGCGATCTTCCCCATGCCCTCGTACTCGACCCGTGCCGCGCGCTCGAGGTGCGCCGCGGTGATCTCGCTGTCCTCGTCCGCCGCAAGGAATGCCGCTCGCAGCGCCGCATTGCGGATGTAGCCACCGCTCATCGCGTACCGGCGTGCCAGCGAGCAGAAGTCGACGTTACCCGCGAGCGGCGCGGCGATCGGCAGCGTGGCGCGCCACAGCTGAGCGCGCTCATCCACATCCGGGAGCTCGAACCGCAGGTGCAGGGACAGCCGGCGCTGGAACGCAGGATCGATGTGACTTTCGTGGTTGGTCGTGAGCAGGCAGATGCCGGTGAACGACTCGAGCCGCTGCAGCAGATAGTTCGTCTCCAGGTTCGCGTAGCGATCGTTGCTCGACTTCACGTCCGTGCGCTTGCCGAACAGCGCATCGGCCTCATCGAACAGGAGGATCGCGTGTCCCGCCTCCGCCGCATCGAACAGCGCCCCCAGGTTCTTCTCGGTCTCGCCGATGAACTTCGAGACGATCTTTCCCAGATCGACCTGATAGAGCTCGAGCCCGAGGTCACGCGCGATCAGCGCGGCGACCATCGTCTTGCCGGTGCCCGGCGGGCCCGAGAACAGCGCCGACACCCCGAGCCCCTTGCCGACCTTCGCGGCGAAACCCCACTGCTCGTAGACCTTGGTTCGGCCGCGTACCCGTGCCATGAGCTCGACGATCGTGTCGAGCTGATCGGGCGGCAACACGAGGTCGTCCCAGGTCTGGGTCACGGTCACTCGCTTCGCGAACTGGCCGAGGCGATCGTCGAGGACGGAGCGAATGCCGGCGTAGATGTCATCGGGCTGGAGGTCACGGCCGTTCGCGCGGGCCTTCGCGGCTTCCGAGGCGCGGACGATCAGGGCTGGGGCGAGTGGGTAGCGCTCGGCGAGGAGCTGCGCGTCGTCGCCGGTGCCCTGCCCCAGCGAGCTGTGCCAGAGCGCTGCTCGCTGCCCGGTCGTTGGCTGCTCCATCTCGATGACGACCGTGGGCCGACTCCATCGGATCGTCGGACACCGGGTGCCGGAGCTCGCCAGGATGAGCCCCTCGATCTGCGGCGCGAGCTCTGAACCGACGAGATTCATCCGAGCAGCTGTCTCGTCGACGAGTGCGTCGAGATTCGCGAGAAGCGGCGCCCGACCTTGCAACTTGCACTCGAGAGCGATGGCGCGAAGCTCGCGCACCAGCACGCCGACCTCGCGACTCAGGCTCCGGCAGTCCACATCGAGCACCGCCAGGCCTGCATTCCGTGCGGCCCCGATGAGGAGCGATCCACGGCCGGAGCCGCTCGGGCCCGATGCGACGACGGTGACCGGCCGTCCAGCGCCCACCGCCCGCACCGCGTCGGCCAGCGTTGCGGAGCCGATGGCCAGCTCGTGTGTGCTTCGCGCGGCGCGAACCGACGTGAGCGGATGCGGGACATCGACACCCTGAAGCAAGTCGATCACTCTGGGTGAAACGCGAACACGAGGCGCGCCGAGCTGCCGCATCTGCTCGAAGTCGACGAGGCCCAGCCGTCGAAGGTTCCCGCGCGCACCAAGCTCTTCGCTGCTCCGCGCGGAACATCGTCCGCCATAGATGAACCGCCGAAGTCCTCCGAGAACGTCGTCGCCCAGTGCCCTCAACAGGGTTGCCGCGCCTGCATCGACCTCGACTACGGCGAGCGTGACGAGCAGAGCCAGCTCGCTCTGTGAGAGACCGAGTCGCCCGAGCATTCGCATCGGTTCGGCCTCGGCCGCGACGGCATGGAAGTCATCGCGCAGCTGCTGTGCGCCAAGTGCTGCATCGACATCCGCGGGCTCGAGCGTGGAGCGCAGCTGCGCGACGATCCAGGGACAGGCGGCATCGAGCAGGCTCGGATCGCAGTGCATCATCATGCCGGCTGCTATCGGGATGACCGACCATGGGTTGCGTCACCGGACGGGAATTGCTGTCTCGATCGCGGAAGCGAACTCGATCAGACACGCGAAGTCACCGTCATAGACACAGTAGCGGCGGCGCACCCAGTCGATCTCAGTTCGAAGGCAGATGTCCACGGGCCATGATTTCCAGAACCGTATCGACTCGCGCAGGCTCGCCAGGACGTGTTCGCGATAGCCCGGATTGGCGAGGTCTCGGCGCTGAGATTCGAACTGGGTCCGAAACCGGAAGCAGTGGCTGTCCAGGCGAGCTGCCTTGTCCCGCAGGACACCAACTTCCGCCGGCTCGTAGAGCAGGGCGAAGGTCGCCACCGACGTCGCGATGATCGTCGTGACCGTCAATGCCATGAGGATCGCTCGTGGACGGTTCATGTGGGCTCCTTCGTCGTGCGAACGACCGGGGCTCCCGGGGGCAGTGCGTCGACAAAGGGACCTCGTGCTGGTTCAGGAAGCGGGCGAGCTTGCTTGGTCACAGATGACCTGGCGTTCTCGTGAGAGTCCTTGATCACCTCATTGAAGAATCCCCAGTAGGGGTCACGCACCTGGATCGTCGATGGTGCTGCTCCCCAGATCTGCGCATGACGCGAGAGCGCCGCAGCGTGGAATTCAACAGGTACGGGACGACCGAGCTCGGACGCCTCGGTGATGGGGTTGCCGGGTCCAAACGTCGGTCGAGTCTTGCGAGGGTGGTGCTCACCATCGGGGTGCAGGACCGAGTGCACGCGATCGCCGTCGTGTTGCTCATAGCGAAGGACGGCGGGACCGCCATCGACGTACTGGACCCAGACCACACGTGTGTCGCGCAACACCTCCTTTCCCATCTCGTCTTCCAGCTCCGGAATCGCGCGAAGGTTGTCGTCCCTGCCGGCCGGCATGCGCCCGATCTTGGTGACGCCACTTTTCCGGAAGCGCGTCATCTTCTGTGCCAGCAGTGCCGAATAGAGCTGCTCGGACTGAATGGCCGCGTCGAAGCAATGGAACAGCGTCAGCAGCTCAGCGTCTGTTGCGATGCCGGGCATGGTCTCTCGATATTTCTGGAAGCCATTGCTGACCTGCGAGCGGAGGGCGATGAGCTCGGCAGTCATCTCGGTCTTGGATGTTCGAGCGAGTGCGAGGTCTTGCTTCACCTGGACCTGCGCGAGCTTCTTCAACGGATCGATCGCCAGCTTCGCCCCTTGTTCGAGGTGCTTGTCGTCGATCGCTCGAACACCACGCAGCCCGATAGCCGCCCAGTTCTGGGACCCAGCTTGGAGCCCCGCGTCCCGTACCAAACGCGTCAACGCCCCCTCTCCACCCTTCACCAGCTGCTTCAGTCCTCGCGTTGCCGCCGTCGCGATCCCCATCGTCGCAACATCCAGGAGGAGCATTGCCAACCAGGGCAGGTCGTCGTCTGCGTGGACGAGAAGCTCGACTTGCATCGACTTGATCGCGGACAGGTACGCGTCCTTCGCATCGTTGATTCGATCGGCGAGCTGACGGATCAGCACGTCACGTTGACCGTCAGCCAGAAAGCAGCCAGCGCCACCCGGCTTCGCCTTGCATGCCGCGCCGTGCTGCATGTACGCGTTCGGCAAGTACGTCGGCACGTCAGAAACCTGGGGGTCGAGGCCTTCCGCAACGATGTGCGCGGGGTCGGCGTTCGCTGATGTTCTTTCGCCCATACGACCTCCGTTAGCGGTGAGACGAAGCGAGCGCTTCGCGGCGGCGAGCGTCGGCGAGGAAGCTCAGGAGGCGGCAGCGGCGCTCGAGCGTGAGCCGCGCGAGCTTGTGGGCGAGCTCGTCACCGTGCTGCGGATTCGAGAGCCGCTTGTGGAGGGCGCGGCACTCGAAGACCGAGAGGGTCGCGACGAGCGCGCCGAGCTCGTGCTCCTTGCGAGCGAAGCCGGTGAGCGCCGTCTCGCTGGGTGCGAGTGGTGCGTCGAGGATCGCGATCAGCTTGCCGTCGGTGGTGCTGGGCACCGTGGCGGTCGGCGGGCGGATCGCGATCGTGGGAGAGGTGGAGCGACGCGGACCGCCGAGGGAGCGCGGGCGTGCGTCGCGAAAGATGGAGCTGGTGGCTGTGACCATGATGCGCCTTCTATCGGACGAGGCTCGCGGCGGTTGCGTGGCGTTGTTTCGCGGGGTTGGGATTGCTGCCCAGAATCAAACGGGAGTGGCGCAACCGGCGCGCGGGATCAGCGATGCAGCGCTTCATGGAGAGACGACACGCGCAGATGTTCGAGATCGAGTCGACGGACCTCGACGAGTCGGTCGATGGTTCGGTGCCGACGATCGTGGTGTCCGCGGCCCCGCTGCAGGCATGCGTGCGCGCGAGCGCGGCCACGGTGCGGCAGGTGGTGGCGGGTCGGTTGCCGGGGAAGGCGTTCGGGACGCAGCCACCTCGGCGCAAGGCGCGGGTGTGGTCGATCGAGCCGCCGTACGAGACGGCAGCGGTCGATGCGATTCCACTGCCCGGGGAGCGGGCGAGCGCGGCCGTGACGCTCGTGCAAGAGACGCCGCGATGGCGGAAGCGAGAGTCGCCGAACGCAGCGGTGACGATCGTGCAGGCGGTTCCGCTCGCGACCAGAGCGTGCGAGGCGCCGATTCAGTACTCGGTCGAGCGGGAGGTTTCTGCGCTCACGGTCCCGCGCCCCGCGACGAGGCCGTGGGATCCCAGGGACCGGCGCCGTGGACACGTGCTGGTTCTGATCATCGGCATGCTCGCGGGGTTCATGACGGTGCTGAGCGTGGTCGTCGTGCGGCAGCAACGTGATCTGGAGACGATGGCCGAGCCCGCCCGCCGCGCAAACCAGGCCTGTGCGGCCTACGCCGACGAGGTGCGCGCGGAGCTCGAGAACCCGAGCGGTGACCGCCGGCGCCGCGTGCTCGGCGATCGCGCGATGCAGAGGCTGTGCGCGCCGGAGGTCGACGTCGCGTGCGCACAGCACGACGAGACTGCATGCGTGGTGCAGCTCCGGCAGGCGCTCGCCCGCCGCTGAGCTATTTCTGCTTTTTCTTCGCGGCCGGCTTCTTCGCGGGCGCGGACTTCTTCGCGGGCGCGGACTTCTTCGCGGGCGCGGCCTTCTTCGCCGGCGCTGCCTTCGCAGCCGGCGCTGCCTTCGCAGCGTGCTTTGCGGGCGCGGCCTTCGCAGCGTGCTTTGCGGGCGCTGCCTTCAAAGCGGGCTTTGCGGCCGCGGCCTTCGCAGCGGGCTTTGCGGCCGCGGTCTTGGTCGGCGCAGCGTTCGTACGCGCGGCCTTCGCGGGCGCTCCGTTCGTGGGCGTCGCCTTGGCAAGCGCGGTCTTCGCCGCGGCGGGCTTTGGTTCCGCGGAACCAGATTTCAGCGGTGGGGGCACCGTCGCAGGTGCAGGCTTGCGCGGCTGCGCGGGCGTGATGCCGACCTGAGTCTGGGCGCGGGTGCGCTGCTTCGGCTCGGGGTGGATCTGGATCAGCTGCAGCGGCATCGGCGTCGCGAGCAGCTTGGCCATCACCACTTCGGCGGTGAGGGACTTGGTCACCGCGAGGTAGGCGCGGCCGGGCTCGGCGTCACGTGGGCCCCATGCGCCCTCGCACACGAGGTGCTCCGCGTCGCAGGCTTTCGCGAGGGCCTGAAAGGCGTCCGCGTCGGAGACGCCGAGGTGCGGGAGGTAGTCGACGATCATCGCCCAGCGCCCGCCGTCCTCGACGATCTTCGAGGAGATCTGCTTCCAGCCGACGCCGCCGCGATCCCAGGTCGGCAGGCCGTCGTCGACGGGCGAGACGATGACGGTGTCACCCCACGTCGGCTTCGCGTGCATGAAAGGGACGTTGACCAGCTTGGCCTTGCGACTGCCCGGCGGTGCACCGGGCGCGGGTCCGAGATCGTGTGCCCACGGTGTCTCGGTGTCCTCGCCCTTGTTGGTCAGGCAGACCTTGATCAGCTTCGGCTCGCTCGTCGCCATGGGGCGCATCCTATCCCAGGGCTCTGAGAGCGGAGGCAACGCGCGGGTGGATCAGCCGGCAAGTCGAGCAGTCCCTGGC
>JACCQV010000346.1 GCA_013813945.1 Deltaproteobacteria bacterium
TACACCTGACCTCTACGAGCTCGGTGACGTCCCGGACCTCGGCGTCGTCCCCGAGAAGATGCTCGCTCAGCTCATCCGCGCCTCCCGCTACGGCGAGCCGACGGATGCCTTCAAAGAAGAGGCAGTCCCGGTGCCCGAGCTCGGCCCACGTGACGTCCTGGTCTACGTGATGGCAGCGGGCGTCAATTACAACAACGTGTGGGCCGCGATGGGCGTCCCGATCGACGTCATCAAGACGCGCCAGAAGAAGGGCGAGCCCGAGCCGTTCCACATCGGCGGCTCGGACGCGAGCGGCGTGGTGTGGGCGACCGGCAAGGACGTCACGAACGTCAAGGTGGGCGACGAGGTCGTCGTTCACTGCGGCATGTGGGATCCCGAGGACCCGTGGGTCGTCGCCGGCAAGGATCCGATGTTCGCGCCGACGCAGCGGATCTGGGGCTACGAGTCGAACTGGGGCAGCTTCGCGCAGTTCACCAAGGTGCAGGATCACCAGTGCCTGCCCAAGCCACCGCAGCTGACGTGGGAAGAGGCCGCGAGCTACATGCTCGTCGGTGCGACCGCGTATCGCATGCTGCACGGCTGGTCGCCGAACGTCGTGGGCGAGGGCGACCCCATCCTCGTGTGGGGCGGCGCCGGTGGTCTCGGCTCGATGGCGATCCAGATCATCAAGGCCGCCGGAGGCCGGGCGGTCGGCGTGGTGTCGGGCGACTCGAAGAACGAGTTCTGCAAGAAGCTAGGCGCGGTCGGCGTCATCGATCGTCGAAAGTTCGATCACTGGGGCAAGCTGCCGCGCTGGTCCGACGACATCGAGTACGCGATCTGGCTCAAGGGCGCGCGCGCGTTCGGCGCGGCGTTCTGGGAAGCGCTCGGCGAGAAGAAGAATCCGACGATCGTGTTCGAGCATCCGGGTGAGACCACGCTGCCGACGTCGGGCTTCATGTGCGAGACCGGAGGGATGGTCGTGATCTGCGCAGGCACGACGGGCTACAACGCCACGCTCGATCTCCGCTATCACTGGATGCGGCAGAAGCGGCTCCAGGGCTCGCACTTCGCGAACGACGATCAGGCGCGCGGGCTCAACGATCTCGTGATCGCCGGCAAGGTCGATCCGTGCATGTCCAAGATCTTTGCGTTCGCTGACACCGGCACCTGCCACCAGCTGATGCGCGACAACCTGCACCCGTCGGGCAACATGGCGATTCTCGTCAATGCACCGCGACCCGGGCTCAAGACGCTCGGCGAAGTCCGCGACGCGAAGTGACCACCGTGCGTCCGTTCAAGGTCCTCGGCATCCAGCAGATCGCGATCGGTGCGCCGGAGAAAGCGCCGCTGCGCCACCTGTGGGTCGACCTGTTCGGGCTCGCGGCCGCAGGAACGTTTCGCAGCGAGAAGGAGAACGTGGACGAGGACATTCTCTCGGTCGGTGCAGGTGCAGCCCGGGTCGAGATCGATCTGATGCAGCCCATCGACCCGACGAAGAGCCCGCGCGTTCACGAGCCGCGGCTCAACCACATCGGTCTGTGGATCGACGATCTGGGCGCGGCGGTTGCGTGGCTCGGCGAGCAGGGCGTGCGGTTCACGCCGGGTGGGATCCGCCAGGGTGCCGCGGGCTTCGATGTCTGCTTCATCCACCCCAAGGGCGACGCGACGTCGCCGCTGTCAGGGGAGGGCGTGCTGATCGAGCTGGTGCAGGCACCGCCCGAGGTGATCGCAGCGATGGAGAAGCTGGGCTGATCCGACTCCGGTGCGTGCACGTGTCACGTGGCACGTGCACGTCCACGTACGTCCACGTCCACGATCCTCACCCGCGGTGCAGCGCGCGAACCGGTCCGTGGCGAGGCATCGCCGTGGAGGGCCTGCTCTCGCTCGGCCAGCGAGTGGGTGGGCACGAGTCCGTACTGACGGCCAGCACCTCGCAATCACGGGGAGGCCTTGGTTTGGGCGGCGAGGGGGGGCCTGCTCGCCGTGGACGTGGACGAGCACGTGCCACGTGGGCTTGCCGGGGTCTAGTCCCAATGCCGCTCAGTTAACGTCGCGTTGACGTGAACCTGAACATCAACGCCACCTTGGACATTGACGTGGACGCAACCCGTGAACGAGGCAACCGATAGCTCGGTCGTGTTGCGGTTCCAGAAGCT
>JACCQV010000350.1 GCA_013813945.1 Deltaproteobacteria bacterium
CGCCCGAGACACGCGACGATCTCCCCGACGGATGCGAGCTTTCCGTGAGGAATGGCGACACCTTCGCCGATCGCGGTGGATGCGAGCTGTTCGCGCTCGATCAGAACACGCGCGAGCGTCGCGCGATCAATGCGCGAATGCCGGCCCGACATGTAGTGGGCCAGCTCCTCCAGGATGTCGCGCTTCTCGGTCGCCACCAGCGCGGGTACGACCATGTCGCGCTTGATGAGGTCGACAATCTTCATCAGCCGCGGCTCAAGGTACCACTATTCGGGCGCCGTCACGCCGTGGCGGTCGGCGTCTCGATCAACCCATATGCGCCGTCGGGGCGCTTGTAGACCACCGCGACCCGACCGTCGGTGTCATGGCGGAACACGAGAAACGGCTCGTGCTGCAGATTGAGCTGCACAATCGCGTCGGCGACCGAGAGCGGCTGCGCATGAAACTTCTCGGTCTTCACGACCTTGAACTCCGGCGACATCGTGCTCCCGTGGTCGTCCACGGGAATCGGCAGGTGACCATTGGTCTCGCCATTGGCGCCATCGAACGCCTCGGACACGATCGAGTGGGACCACGGGAGCGCATGCACATTGTGCGGACGCGCCTTCATGCCCTCGAGCTTGCCCTTGTACTTGCGGACCTGGCGCTCGATCTTGGCGATGCAGAGATCGATCGAGCTGTACATGTTCTCGGTCGTCTCGTGACCGGCCACGGCGAGCCCGTTGTGCAACTGGAAGGTGACGTCGATGCGGTGGTGGTGACGCTCGGTACTGAGGACGACGTGACAGCTGATCGGATCCGGCAGGTACTTGCGAACTCGCTCCATTCGCTCGCGTGCATAGGACTTCAGCGCTTCGGTCGGTTCCATGTGACGGAACGTCACCGCGAATTGCATCGACTGCCCTCCAGAATGGTTCGAGATCGATCCTACGCCTGATCACGACTGGCGATCACGCGAACGCGCAGCCGTTTCTTTCGTGTCGTACTTCCCCCCTCACCGCGCTGACAGGTGCGCGAGCTCGGCGACGAGCGCCATGACGAGCTGGCGCGCAGGCGCGATCAGTCCAGGCTCCACACCCTTGCGCCGCGTCAGGATATCGAGGACAGCGGCGCAATCGGTCGCCGCGCGGCGCGCCACCCGATACTGCCGGCGGCGCTCGCCTTTGCTGGTCTCGCCGGCGGCCTGCGCGATCCGCAGCGCGACGACGGTGGCGCTCTTGTCCAGGAGATCCTTGAGGTGGAACCGCGCCGTCACGGCCTCGATGATCGTGTCGACCTGTTCACTGAACGCGAGCGCCTGCTCGTACACGCCCGTGCGCTCGGTCGCGTTCGGGTTGTCCTGGCGAAAGGTCACCGCGAACGGATGGCTATCCGCGCCCATGCGTCATCGTCACATGGATCTGGGCCGCTCTGCGCTACGCTCGGGGCGTGCTGCTGCTATTCCAGATCATCGTCGTGGTGGCCGTCATCATCGGCTTGATCCTCATCGGATCTCGCGACCTCTGTCCCTCGTGCGGGACAAGCCTGACGGAGCCCTCGGTGAACCCCTTCGGAGGGGAATCAAAGAGGAGATCCTGTGTCTGCGGCTGGAGCGCGAGCGACTAGAAGACTTGCTTGCGCTTGCTCGAGCTCAGGATGCCGAGCTGCTCGCGATACTTCGCCACCGTGCGGCGAGCGATGTCGATACCACCCTTCTTGAGTAGCTCGACGATCTTCTGATCCGAGTGCGGGCGCTTCGGCTCCTCCGCATCGACCAGCTCCTTGATCTTCGATTTCACGGCCTGCGACGCGAGGTCCTCGCCATTGGTGCGCGAGATGCCGCTGTTGAAGAAGAACTTGAGCTCGAAGATGCCCTGCGGCGTGTGGACGTACTTGCTCGTCGTCACGCGCGACACCGTCGACTCGTGCATCCCGATGTCCTCGGCGACATCGCGAAGGATCAGCGGCTTCAGATAGGCGATGCCCTTGTCGAAGAACTCGCGCTGGAACTTCAGGATCGACTCGGCGACCTTGATGATCGTGCGCTGCCGCTGCTGGATCGAACGGATCAGCCACTGCGCGCTGCGCAGCTTGTCCTGGACGTAGTCCTTGGACGCGGCCGAGTTGCCCATCGCGTTCTTGTAGAAGCCGCTGATCTTGAGCTTCGGCAGACCGTCATCGTTCGGCACGACGAAGTACTTGTCGCCGACCTTGTGGATGTAGACGTCCGGCGTGACGTAGTTCGGGGTCTCGGTCGAGTACTGCCGACCCGGGCGCGGGTCGAAGTCCATGATGACCTTCGCCGCCTCGTAGA
>JACCQV010001188.1 GCA_013813945.1 Deltaproteobacteria bacterium
CTCGCGTACCCTAGGCGGGTGATCGACGAAGATGCAGGCGCCCCGACCGAACAGATCGATCGCGACGCTCCGTTCGGCGATCGCGTCCTGCTCGTCATCGATGGTGCCGCTCTCCAGGTCGTCCCGCTGCCGGGCTCTGGAACGTTGACGATCGGTCGCTCGAGCAAGTGCAACGTCGTCATCGACTCGGGCTCCGTCTCGCGCCACCACGCGAACCTCATGATCGGGCAGTCGAAGGTCGAGATCGAAGACAAGGGCAGCTCGAACGGAACCACCGTCGACAGTGTGAAGCTGCCCGCCGAGCAGCGCGTCGCTCTCACCGTCGGGGTGCCGTTCCTGGTCGGCGCCGTGACCCTGATGGTCCAGACCCGCGCCGGCTCGCGCCGTGATCCGGCGAAGTCGAGCCAGCTCGCTGCACTCGAGCAGTCCGCGGCGCGGATCGCGCTCGGCAAGCTCCCCGTCTTGATCGTCGGCGAGACCGGTGTCGGCAAGGAGCGGTTCGCCGAGCGCATCCACGAGATGTCGCCGCGCCGCCCCGAGTCGTTCGTACGCATCAACTGCACTGCGATCAGCGAGCCGCTGCTCGAGGCCGAGCTGTTCGGCAACGACGCATCGGGCAAGCCGGGCATGCTCGAAGCCGCCGATGGAGGCACGGCCTTTCTCAGCGACGTCGACCAGCTGCCACCCGCCCTCCAGCAGAAGCTGTTGCGCGTCGTCGAGGATGCGGCGCTACGGCGGACCGGTGGGACGAAGCCGCGCTCCGTCGACATCCGGTTCATCGCGTCGACTTCGAAGGATATGTCTGCCGAGGTCGAGGCCGACCGGTTTCGCCGCGACCTCTACTTCCGGCTCGCCGGTGCCACGTTCACGCTGCCCGCACTGCGCGATCGCAAGGACGAGGTCATCCCCCTCGCCGAGCAGTTCATCGCGTCCGCGGCCGGTCCGATCGGTCGAGCGTTCACGCTGTCCGAGGATGCGAAGCAGTGGCTGGCGAGCCACGACTGGCCCGGCAACATCCGCGAGCTGCGCAATGCATGCGAGCGCTCGGTGCTGCTCTCGACGGGGGCCGTGATCGAGCTGCATCACCTGACGATCACCTCGGATGACGCTGCGCGCCGCTCTTCGCCTGGCCGCGTCCGGGCTGCGACGATTCCGCCGCCGATGGGCATCATGGCACCGACCGCCGCGGACATGCCCACGCAGGTCCGCGCGACCGTCGCCGAGCTCGAGAAGCAGCGCATCCTCGAGGCCCTCGACCGCTGCGCCGGCAACCAGACCCGCGCGGCCGAGATGCTCGGCATCTCCCGGCGCACGCTGATCAACCGACTCGACGAGTACGGCATCGCGCGCCCCCGCAAGCGCGATGAGTGAGCCATGCGCACCCTCGCCGTGCCCGGGTTCGCCGCGGCGTTCGTTGCCGCGGGCGGCCGTGACATCGACATCAGCCGCGTCACCGATCTCGCGCTGACGCCCGGCGAGCACGTTCGCGTCACCGACGAGGGTGGCGACGAGATCGGGCTCGCGCTCGGCGACCCCGACAATGCACGACTTCGCGTGATGGCCGTGCCGGCCGACGGCTTCGCCAAGGTCGACGGCGCGTTGATCGGTTGGCGCGTCGAGCGCGCTCTTGCGCTGCGCACGTTGCTCGGTCTCCCCGGCAGCGATCACGCGTATCGGATCGTCCACGGCGCCGGAGATGGTCTCCCCGGTTTCGCGTGCGACGTGCTCGGCCGCACCGCCGTGGTCTATGCGTACGGCGATGGCCTGCGCACGGTCGGCCGCCAGCTCGCGGAGGCGATCGTCGGCTTCGCGAAGCTCGACGGCGCAGTCATCAAGCTGCGTGCGCGCGGCGGTGCGAGCGACGTCAAGGAAGACACCGTGGGCGTCGCGCCCGCCGAGACCGCGATCGTCACCGAGCACGGAGTGCCGTACGAGGTCCACCCGCTCGGTGGTCTCAACACCGGCCTGTTCACGGACATGCGCGAACAGCGCCGGGGCCTCCCACGGTTCGTCGCCGGCAAGCGCGTGCTCAACCTGTTCTCGTACACCGGCGCGCTCAGCGTCACGTGCGCGCGAGCCGGTGCAGCGACGGTCACCAGCGTCGACACCTCGGCCGGCGTCAATGCGTGGAATGCGGGCAACTTCGGGCGCTCGGGATTTGCCGCCGGGGATCCGCGCTGGAAGTTCGAGACCGGCGACGCGTCTCGCTACCTCGTTCGCGCTGCCCGGGACAAGGAGCGCTACGACGTCGTGCTGATCGATCCGCCGAGCACGTCGAGCGCGGCTGGCGTGTCATGGGCTCTCGGCCGCGATTACCCGGAGCTGATCGCGAAGGCGACGGCGGTGATTCCACCGGATGGCCTGCTGTGGCTCGCCGCGAACACGCACGAGCTCGGGTCGCTCGCGAAGCTCGCGCACAAGGGGCTCAGGCAAGCGAACCGCGTGGGCAGCGTACTCGAGCAGAGCGGCTTGCCGCCGGAGTACCCGACGCTCGTCGCCCAACCCGCTGACCGCTACCTTCAGATCTGCCTGCTTCGCGTCGCGTAGCTACGGAGATCGCGGGCGGGAGCGGAAGAGATCGATCGCGAACACCACGAGCGCCGTCCAGATCACGATGAACGCGCCGAGCCGATCGAGTGCGAGCGGCTCGTCGAACAAGGTGACCGCGAGCAGAAACTGGCCGGTCGGCGTGAGGTACTGCAGGAAGCCCACCGTTGACAGCGGTAGCCGGCGCGCGGCGCTGGTGAACAGCACGAGGGGAACGGCCGTGACGATGCCGGTTCCGACGAGCAGGGCGGTGATGCTCGCACCGGCATGACCGAACGCTGCCCGGTCGGAGATCACGATCAGGTAGATCAGCGCGATCGGAACCATCAGCAGCGTCTCGATCGTCGAGCCGATCAGCGCGGGGACCTTCGCGGTCTTGCGGAGCAGGCCGTAGAACGCAAACGTCGGTGCGAGGACCAGCGCAACCCACGGCACTCGCCCTGCCCGCCAGGTCAGAAATCCAACGCCGATCATCGCGAGCACGATCGCGATCCACTGCAACCGAGACAGCCGCTCGCGCAGCACGATCGTTCCCAGCGCGACGGAGCAGAGCGGATTCATGAAGTAGCCGAGGCTCGCGTCGAGCAGGTGACCGTTGAGGGTCGCCCAGACGAAGATCGCCCAGTTGATCGCGAGCAACGCACCTGACGCGGCCATCACTCCGATCGTGCGGACATCTCGCAGTGCGGCGCGCAGTGCACCCAGCTGGCCGGAGATCGCGACGAACACCGCGAATGCACCGAGCCCCCACAGCGCGCGATGGGCAACCAGCTCGACGGGATCGACCGCGGCGAGTGGCTTCCAGTACGCCGCGACCCCGCCCCACAGTCCGTAGGCCAGCACGCCCTGGAGCAGGCCCCGACGGAGGTTGCTCTGCTCCGTCCCCGCTTGCGAGCGTTCGCTCGCTCGCTCCGCCTTTGGCATCGCCGGGAGCTAAGGTAACAGTCATGTGCGGCCGATACACGCTCACCCGCCAGGAGCGCCTCGTCGAGGAGCTCGAAGCGTCGCTCGGCGAAGCACCGCAATCGGAATGGTGGAAAGCGCGGTTCAACGTCGCGCCAACGCAGCCCGCGCCGGTCGTGGTCTTACGAGAGGGCGGGCGCCGCGTCGAGATGATGCGCTGGGGGCTCGTGCCGCACTGGGCCGGCAACGGCGGCAAGCCACCGCTGATGATCAATGCGCGGGTCGAGTCCGTGCAGGACAAGCCGATGTTCCGCGATGCCTTGCAGCGCCGCCGCTGTCTGGTTCCGGCTGACGGCTTCTTCGAGTGGAAGCACGAGGGCCAGGGCAAGTCGGCGACCAAGCAGCCGATGTACATGCACCGCCCGGGGAACCAGCTGTTCGCTTTTGCCGGGCTGTGGGCGCGGCTGCGGACCGATCAGGGTGAGCAGCTGAGCTTCGCGATCGTGACCGGACCGCCCAATGATCTCGTCGCGCCGATCCACGATCGGATGCCGATCGTACTGGACCCGAGCACGTACGCCGCGTGGCTCGATCCAGCGCTCGACGCCGATGGGGCGCGCGCGTTGCTCGGCGTGCCGCCGGTGGGTGACTGGATCGCAGAGCCCGTGTCGCCGCGCGTCAACAGCGCTGCGAACGATGACTCCGAGTGCATCGCGCCGGTCACCGCGCAGGTTGCTGTCCAGGGCAGCCTGTTTCCGGTCTAGCGAGGCCGCCCCCTGGGGCTCGCCATGAGAGCGCTGCCCCCGACGCCGGTCCGCTTCGCCCGGACTGCGCCGCCGGATCGACCCGGAGTTTGCGCAGCGCGATGCACGACACGTGCAGGATCACCATCCTCGCGCATCGATCCGGCGTCTCCGACGACGATTTCGGGTGTGGCAATCGAGTTGCACTTGCTTGTCACATCAACATGAACCCACGCACGACTCTGTCCACGATCCTGTTCATCGCGCTGTCTGCGGTCGCCGGTTGCGCAGGAGACGCACCGATCGGCGGTGGTGGCGGAGGCGGTGGTGGTAGCGGCAGCGGAGGCGGTGCTGGTGACGATGGTGGCGATGGCGATGGCGATGGCGGCGGCGGTGGCGGTGGCGGCGGAGGTGGAGGCGGCGGCGGCAGCGCGACCGAGACCCAGATGTTCAGCAGGATCGGCACCGTCGAGTGCGATCAGTTCTTCGCGTGCCGGGCGACGTTTCCGACCGACGCGGGAGCGACCTTCGAGGAGATCTTCGGAGCCAGCGCGAGCGTCTGCTACGCCGACGCCGCGATGTACTACAACGCGACCGCCGTCGAGGCCGCGATCACGGCGGGCAAGATCGACTTCGATGCCACGGCCGGGGCCGCGTGCCTCTCCGCGCTCGCAGCTCCTGCCGCACCGACGTGCGCGACGTTCTGGGACCAGGGCCCCGCGATCCCCGACAGCTGCTTCGATGCGTTCACCGGCACGGTCGCCGCGGGCGGCGCATGCGCGGTCGACTTCGAGTGCGCGGGTGACACCTACTGCAACGAGACGAACGTGTGCGAGGGGTTCACCGGTCCCCGCGTTCGCAGCGTCGATGGCGTCGCGATGCACCCGAAGCTCTCGGTCCGCGCGCGCGAGTAACCAACACGTCTGCGGTCACGCGGAGCTCGCGCTCCAAACACAGTTCCGCGTGTCCGCGAACCCTAGCCGCAATGCCGCTCAGTTAGGGTCCTTGACGTTGACCTCGACGTGAACCCGAGCGTGAACGCCACCTTGGACGCTCGCGTCAGCTCCGTGAGCATCGCAACGATGCCCTCGAGGAGCTCGATGCCGATTCGGTAGCGATGCTCGTCGATAAGCTTCATCACTCGCATCGTGTCGAGCGAGGCCGCGGCTTCCATCGCCGAACCCCTCGCGTGCGTGTAAAAGCGTGCTTGATCGACAGCGG
>JACCQV010001192.1 GCA_013813945.1 Deltaproteobacteria bacterium
GCCCGAGCGCCAGCGCAATGGTGGTGCCGGCTCCGAGCAGCGCCTCGGCCCCGACGGCCAGCCGCTTCCTCGCGAGCCGCGTCCTCCGCGCGAGCAGCGCCTCGGTCCGGACGGCCAGCCTGTGCCGCGGGAGCCGCGTCTGGGCCCGGACGGCCAGCCGCTGCCGCGCCGCGACCGCAAGCCGATCGGACCCGACGCCAATGGCATGGGTCCGGACGGAAAGCCGTGGGATCCCGCGCGTCGAGCCCAGCGCCTGGTCGAGCGCCAGGGCCAGCCTGGCGGCGAGCAGGCCGGAATGAATGCGCAGCCGGCTGGCTCCGTCGAAGGCCAGGCCTCGCCGAGCGAGTCCGCCGAAGCCCCGAAAGAATAACGACTTATATACGTGTAGCGGAGATTACCGACGAGAAACCCGGAGCTTCGGCCGGTGTCGACAGGTTATCTTCGATGAAACGAAAGGCTCCCCAATGTCCATCCGCATGATGTCCGCCGCTGTCCTCGCTGCCGCGCTCGTCGTCGCTGGGGGGGTTGCCTCCGCCGATATGTCCCGGCCCGTGATCTCGGCCTTCAAGGGCCAGGTCGTCGTCAGCAAGCAAGAGCTGCCCGAGGGCAAGAACGACAAGGACACGATCGCCAAGATCAAGGCCGCGAAGGTCGCGGCGCTGACCGGCGAAGCCCAGGAAGACGTCACGTACTGGAACTTCCACTACACGGCGTTCTTGTCGAAGACGGGCGCGTCGAAGTTGAAGCTGGAGTTCTACAACGGCAAGCAGCTCGCGGCGGACAAGACCCTCGACGGGATCGATCCCAAGAGCGCTGTGCTCTCCGGTGACATCTCGATCAACGAGGACGAGGGTCTCGCGAAGGGCAAGACGTACACCGTCAAGCTCGTCAACGGCAGCAGTGTCGTTGCATCGACCTCGCTCACGATGAAGTAGCGAGCTCCGCAGCTGCGCGCTTGGCGCGACGGCGCGAACGGAAGTACAGGACCCACGCGACCGGCGTCGCGAGGGCGAACAGCAGGCCGATGTAGCTGGCGACTCGATCTTCGCCATGCTCGACGTCGACGTAGACGTCGAGGCTGCTGTTGTCGAGGGTCGGATCCTTGCGGAGCCCGTCCTTCACCCACAGCTCCGTCTCGAGCATGAAGAACAGCGTGCCTTCCACGTCGTGTGGAGGAATCGCTCCCTCGTCGTCGAACTGGACGGGGACGAGGTACCTCCCGAGCTGGCACATCGCGATCCGGGAGGTCACGTCGTTGTCGCGGCCGTCGGTCTGCTCCCAGACCATCTCCACGCTGTCACACGTGATCCGCACGTTGCGTCCCACGGGTGGGTTGCTCGAGCGCAGCTCCGCGAGCGTCGGGTGCAGCGTCGGCCGATGCGCCGACATGAAGGACGCGAGCCCGCCGACACCAACCAGCGTCAACGCGGCCAGCCCGAGGCGCTGCTTGCGCACGCGCTTCTTCGCGGCGCGCGCGACGTCCGCGGGCGTCACGATCAACGATGGGTTCGCGGCGAGCTGCTCCGCGGTGCGCGCCGCGACCAGGTCGCCGAGCGTTGCAGCGGTCGGAGCTCCTGGCGCGACGGCGGATGCGCGATACGGACCCTCACCGACCTCGGCCGCAACGTGCGCGCCTTCGAGGATGCGCTCCGCATCCGCATCCTCGCCCTTCCCTGCCGACCCGCGCTCGATCGCGGCGATCCGCAGGAGGCCATACGCGATCACCGCCTCGCCAGGATCGTGAGCGCCGTGCCTGGCCACGTCGTTCGGCGTGAGGTCCGGTTTGCGCGCGTTCCACCGGCGATCCAGGTCTCGCTTGGCCTCGACGCGCAAGCCCCCCGGCATCCGCCGCGCATCGCAGCGCATCCCGAACGCGACGAAGTTGAAGTCACTGCGCCGACGTGCGGCGTCGGTCCGCAGCGTGCGCCACGACCAGCTCCACGCCCACAGCGCGCCGGCGATCGCCGCCAGCGCGAGCAGACCGATCCGCCCGGTCTGCATCCCCGCGAGCGCACCACCGATCGCCGCCACCGCACCCCACACCCGCAGGTAGCCCGCGGCCACACTCTTCCAGTGCAGCTTGATCGGAAGCCCGAGCTGGCCCTCGTTCCCCGAGCCAACGACCCAGGTCGATCCGGTCGGGATCAGCGGTGCGAACCAGATGTGGAAGAACTGTGTCGTGGCGTACTCGCCGCCGTGCTCGTCGACGCGGCCGTAGTCTTTGATCCCGTAGATGATGACCGACACGCAGGCGACGTAACACGAGCCGCTCTCGGGGCCCCCACATAGTTTCGGACAGGAACACAGTCCGCCTCGAGCGGATGCGGCGAGCCGATGCTGCAAGGGGATCGGTCTGCGACGGTGTCGCCGATGGCAGCGTCCTGGAATCGGCGTCCGCGCGGCTGCGGTGCTCGCGGTCGTCACAATGTGTGCTGTCCCGCGCGCGTTCCAGGTGCTCGCCAGGGTCCGAATTGCCGTCGCGACGCCCCTGCGCGCCCTCGAGACGGCGAGGGATGCAGGTTCACCGCGCGATGTCGCACGGTCGCAGATGGCACCGCAGTTGCTCGAGCATCAAGACATCATGAAGAACCAGGATGCTGACCTCGGGAAGTTCGAAGACGGAGACCTCCTCGTCGGCCGCGCGCATGGTCCGCAGGACGAAGAGGACTCGATCGAGATCAGCGACGAAGACCTGATCGACGAGGACGATTCCTCGGACGACGGCGATCTCGACTACGAGCCCGACATGCGCGACTACTAAGCTCGCGGGGTTCACGCGCGCGGCGTGCTCAGCGCCCGAGCTTCCGTTCTCGCAACGCAGGCGTTCAAAGTGGCACGAGCGTGGCAAATACGAAGTCCGATCTCGTGTCCTCGACTGCGCAACTACTACCTCGGCCGCAAGACACTCCGCTATCGTCGTAGCAGTCACGTGTGGAAGCTCATCCTGCTGCTGCTGGGACTTGCGACAGTCAGCCTGACGTTCGCTCTGGCTGCTCATCGCGCGTACACCGAAACCAGTGCCTACGAGGACGCCGTCCCGTGCGCCGAGGGTTTTCACGACTGCCTGCAGGTGCGTCAGGCGCAGGTCGTCGAGCTGCGCGCCACGCGCCGATCACGCAGTAGCGAGTACGTCGTGATCGTGAAGGTGGACGGCCAGCCCAATCCTGCGGAGGTTTCCGTCCAGCGCAGGTTGTTCGAACGGTTCACTGCCAACACACCAACGC
>JACCQV010000025.1 GCA_013813945.1 Deltaproteobacteria bacterium
GCGACGTTGTACATCTTGCCCGTCGACGTGGCGTTGGTGCCGTAGGTGCCCAGGTTGACGTCGGAGGTCTCGGTCGTGACGAAGATCTGATCGTTGACCACATAGGCCTGCGACCAACCACGCTCGCCACTGCCGAGCGGAACCTTGATCGGGATGTACGTCGACCCCGAGCTCTCGTTCAATCGGGTCGTGCTCGTCACCGGGTATGCGAGCGACACCGCCATCAGGTAGTGCTGAGTGGGGTACGTGCACTGTAGAGCCACCATCACACAGCCCCACGTGACCGTTCCTGTCGTATCCACGTACCCGCCGTCCGTGAACACGACGTACTGGGTACTGCCGAATCCGTAGAGCGCGGCCTTGGCACCGATCGGGTGGAAGTCAGTCGAGAACTGGAACATCGGGATGTCCGCGCCGGTGATCGTAGCATTCGTCGTGTAGCGGCTTCGACCGGTCGCTGGATCGAGGACCCAGACGCTTCCGTAGAGGTCCGTGACCACGATGTCGGTCATGAAGCCATTGAGGCCGACCAGCGACTTGTCCACGCTGGTTGCACCTCCCGGAACGCCGCTCGGGGGCGGTAATCCGTTCGCAGCCGTATGACCTGCCTCGGTGGTGTACTTGTACGCGAACCGCGTGTCCTGGTTGGCGGGGATCCCGTCCGGGTTGTTGGAAACACCCCAGAGGTCCGTACCGTCGTCGGTGTTGACCGCGGTGACGACGAGCGCAGAGCCCGCGGTTCCACCGTTGTTGGTCACGAGGATGGTGACGTTCTTCGTCGTGGTGCCGATCGTCGCCGCGCCCGACGCGATCGTGAGACCGACGCCGAGGTCGTACGTACCGGGCGTCGAGCTCGAGGTGCGCTCCCAGAGCACCTGGGGATCCTGCGGGTTCGTGACGTCGAGGGCGATGACGGCCGGAGTTGCATCGGCAGAGCTCGACGATCCGGTGCCGGTCTGGAAGATCAGGACGGTCTTCCAGAAGTAGATCCCGTTGTTATTCCAGTTGCCGCGAACATCGAGGACGCGCGGTGAGCCGTCGACGCGAGCGGTGTTGTAGCGAAGGTTCTTGAGGTTCGAGCGCGGAACATACGCCCACAGCTCGCGGCCGAGGACGTCGCAGCCCTTGGTCGCGTCGACGCTGGCGCACACGGCGTGGAGCATGCCGTCGGTGGCTCCGAAGTAAGCGACCGTCGGGCGCTGCCCGGTGAACGGGGCCGCCGGCCTGGCGACCGTGCTTGCCGGGATCACGGCGACGGTGGAGCGATCGACACCGCCGAGACCCGGACTGAAGGTGCCGCTGCCGTCGTCGACCCCGGCGAGCACACGACTGATCACCGTGTCGTAGTGCGCATCGGTAAATGTAGAGGTCGTATCGTTGGGAAGCACGAGCGCCTTCAGCGTCGCGCGGTTCGTGGTGTCCGCGGTCTTGAGCATCACGCGCGCGGGCTTGCTCGTGCGGCCACTGGTCGGCGCGGTGGTGGTCGTCCACACCGAGCGGCACGTGCCCTTGAAGTCGAGGGTACAGCCGGTGAGAGTCGCCGGCGGGATCGCCGTCGCGGCGTCGAACAGCACGTTGGTCGGGGACGCATCGAACGCGTTGGCGGTCGTGGTGATCGTGCTCGCCTTGCGTGCACGCATGTGACCGCGCTGCGCCGGGAACGTGAAGGCGTCGACGTCCGCCGTGTTGTAGACACCCGACACCGTCCGGGGCACCGGGTACTGCTTCAGGTTGGCCGGATACGCGAGCGTCGAGATCGGGTCCGGGTACGTGACATACGTGTACTCGAACGAGCCCTGAACGATCGCCGCTTCTCCGCCGATCGCCGCCGTGATCGGGTTCGATCGCGAGATCTCCCTCTTGATCGGCGCCTGCTCCTTGCGCAGCGTCGGCGTCGCGAGAATCGCGCTGAGCACGAGCTTGAGCTGCGCCTGCTGACCGCCTGGAGTGATGTTGTTACCGGGGCTGTAGAACGCGATGCCGTTGTCGACATCGTTGAGGTAGCGACCATAGACGTAGAGGTCGGTGATGTCGGCCGAAGTGCTCGTGCCGGTGTCATCGCAACCAGCCGGCGACGTCGCGCCGTTGGTTCCGGTGTCCTTGTGATTGGTGCAGTTGACGCTGGAGTTTCGTTCCGCGGTCAGCAACCGCCGCAGCGTGTTCGGTGCGGTCAAGAACGTCGACGAATAGAGATCGGTCGAGCCGCTGACCCGGTCGAAGCTGGCCGGCGAGCCCGCCGCGAAGTCGGGGGGCAGGTCGCCGTACTGGGAGAACAGGTTGGTCGGGTAACGGAAGATCAGCGTCTTCGTCGCGGTCTCGTTGATGCCGCTCGTGTTCAGCGACAGGCCGGTTCCCGCGAGGCCGAGGGTTCCCTTCTGCGCCGCACATTCCTCCGCCAGCTTGATGCCGCTACTGGCGAACATGATGTTGCCAGCGCTGTAGATGCCCGGCACCGCTGTGGCGAACTCCTTGATCTTCGTCAGGGTCGTGGCACACGACGAAGAGGCTCCGATGTCGAACCATGCCCAGGTGAAGCTACCGCCGTCGGCGTGGGTGGCCTTGAGCAGATCGGCCTGGACGTTTGCCTCGGACATCACACACGCGACCGTGTTGCGGTACGTGAACGTTCCGTTCACGCAGGCGCCGGACTCCGTGTCATCGAGGTTTGCCGTCGCGAGCCAGTTCTTGAGCAAGTTGCCGTCGATCAGCGCGATCCGCGGCGGGGCATAGTCGACCTTCATCGAGACCGGGAGCTGGTTGTCGTTCTTGACGTACGCACCGCTGACCTTCGCCTTGGTGAAGTCCTGCCACGAGAAGTGCGCGGTCTCGTTGACCTCCCACATCGTGACCGCCCTGAAGTCGAGGCAATCGAGACCCGACGTGCCGCAGTTGCGTCCAGAGCCGATGCGAGTCGCCCAGAACGCATCGAAGGCCGGACGATCGGCGGCAGCGATCACGAACGCGCCGCCGCGTACGGGAAACGCGCCCATCGAATAGCTGCCGGCGGTCCCCGACAGGGTGAACGGTGAGCTGGCCGCGCTGGTCAGCTTGCGCACCGGCGCGGATTGCAGTGCGGGGATCGCGGGAAGCGGCGAACCGCTCGACGGGGGGTTGGCGCCATTCGACAGGATCCAGAAGTCGACATCCTTCTCCGTCCAGGTGTCGGAGACGCTCGTGTTCTGACCCGGTGCCTTGGTCGGATTGACGACCCAGTACACGGGAACGCCGTACTGCATCAACCGGTAGACGAGCCCGTACGCGCGGTTCATGCCGTCGCCGTTTGCGACAGGATTCGAGCACCACGTCGGAGCACTCGTGGTCGTGGCCACGACGTCGCCCGGCCGGGTCGGGTTCTGATGGCAGCGATCCATCGGGATCACGATCGCCTTCTGCGAGCTGGAGCCGACGAAGTCGCGCGTGCAGCATCCGGTCGTCGATGGCGTACACGCGGGCGGCGACACGGGACAGGTCACGCCATCCGTCACCTGCGCGTGTGCGCTACGTGGGACGGCGAGTCCAAGACCGGCACTCACGACGACGAGTGCCACCAAAGAGACGACGTGGCTACCAGGCTTGACGTGCATAGGAGCTCCCTGTCGCGTGATAGACGAGGACCCGGTGGTTCCGGGTCTGCGAAGTGTCGGTGACGTAGATCGTCGACGCGGTCGCCGATCCATCGGGCAGGAAATAGATGTCGTAGCGTGCCGTGCTCTGCGCTGGCGTCTGCCCGGCGGGCCTTGCGGTGACCTCCGCGCCGAACAGCGACACGCCCTTGGGGATCCTGAGGCGCTGCACGAACGCAGCGGTTCCCGGGACGAAGTTCGACATCGCCATGCCCGATGTCGCTGCCTGCCAGACATTGATCTCGGGCGTGCCCATCTCGAAGTGGATCGCGACGAGGTGAATCTTGCGCGTCGACAGCGCGCGGGTCCGCGCGTAGTTCAGCGTGGTCGCGAGCTCGGTCGACATGCTGGTGGCGTTCGCGCCGTAGGTCCTGCCGCTGACGCTGACCAGCAGTGCCGCGAGCACACCGATGATCGCAACCACCACTCCGAGCTCGATGAGCGTGAAGCCACGCTGGCGATCGTGGCGCGCGATCACTTGCCCTCGTTCTGAACCTGGATCGACGAGTCCAGGCTGCTCGTGAGGTACGTGGAATTTGTTCCGGTCTGACCGTCGAGGTCACAGGTCGCGAGCGCGTAGTACCAGCCGTTCGCCGGATTGGTCTGCAGCGAGAATCCCGATGGAGGAGTCGGAGCGACCCCGGCCGCGCCGGTGACGACCGCGTAGCTACAACGCAGCGACTGCTCGGGTGCGTGGATTCGCAGCGCGGTCCAATCGGCCGTGGCCTCGCAGGTCGCGATGCTCTGTGCCTGCGCGCTCGGGGTCGACGGACATGCCGCCATGACGCGGTAGCTACCGTTCTCGCTCTTGAAGATCTCTTGCTTCGTCGAGATCTCCGCGAACATCGCGTTGACCTCGCTGCTGCCTTTGACCTTGCGGCTCTCGCTCATGAACTGCGGAACAACGACAGCCGCGAGGATCCCGATGACCACGACGACCACCATGATCTCGATCAGCGTGAACCCGCGCTCATCTCGCAAGCGGGCCCTAGTAATGGACGCCATAGCCATCGACCATCCTACCACCACGCGAGGATGATGAGAACTGAACGTCGAATGGTCTCGATCAGTTATCGAAGTGGTCGACCGTCGGTGTCCAGCTCCATCAGCCCACCCTGGCCCACATCACCGCGCGCCGCGAGATCGGTGAGTGCGTCGCGCAGGGTCAGCGGCTTTCCATCCTTGGTGAGCGGAACGTCCTTACCGTCCTGGCGGACAATCACGGGAGCATTGCCATCACCGACGACGAGGTAGACCGCCTGGTCCGGCTTGAGTTGCTTGCTCGCCGCCGCCTTGACCTGCGCCTCCGTGACCTTCGCCACCTTCTCCACATAACTGTTGTAGTAATCGAGAGGTAGGCCGAAGTAGACCAGCCCGCGGTACTGGCCGAGCGCGGCCTGAGCGGTCGAAAACCGACCCGGGAGGCCGAGGATCGCCCCCTGCCTCTCACGCTCGAGCTCGTCCTTGTCGACCGGCTTCTCGCCGCGTGCGAGGCGCTTCACCTCGCGGTCGATCTCGAGGAGGGTCTGGTACGTCGAGTCGGTGCGCACCGATGCGCTCGCATTGAAGGTTCCGTACTGCCTCGAGTAGCCAAATCCGCCACGCGCTCCGTACGAGTAGCCCTTGTCCTCCCGCAGATTCATGTTGATCCGGCTCGAGAAGCCGCCACCGAACACCGACGCCATCATCGAGTTCGCGAAGTAGTCGGCTGCCGTGCGCTTCGGGCCGAAGTGCATCAGCGAGACCTGCGACTGCGCGGCATTCGCGACGTGCACGAAGAAGATGCGGCCCTTGGGTCCCTTGGGTGCGGGCATCGCCGGCACCCTGCCCGCGTTGCCCTTCCAGGTTGCGAGCTGCTCGCCATCGAACAGCGCGCGCACCTGCGCCTCGGTGAGATCGCCGACCACGAACAGCCGCGCATTGCCCGGCTTGAGCCACTTCGTTGCGTAGGCCTTGCAATCGTCGAGGGTGATCGCCTTCAGCGACTCCTCGGTGATCACCGTGCCGTACGGGTGCGTTGCGCCGTAGAGCACGGGGCCGCTGACCCGACCGGCCACCGACCCGGCGTTGCCCTTGGACTGCTTCACGTTCTCGATCCGGCGCTTCACCATGCGCTCGAAGTCCGACGCTCGGAACCCGGGTGAGCGCAGCGTGTCGACGAACAAGGCGAACGTCGGAGCGAGGTGCTTGCTCAAGCTCCCGAGCTGGAGGCCCTGGGAGTCATCACCGGCGTAGCTCGAGATGTTCGAGGCGACGTCAGCGAGCGCCTCGGCATACTGGATCTTGTCGAGGGCGACGGTCCCTTCGGTCAGCATGCTCATGCAGACTCCCGACAGGCCTTCCTTGCCCTTCGGATCCACCATCGCCCCGCCGTCGAAGTTGAGATCGATCGAGACGAGCGGCAGTGCGTGCTGCTCGACCAGATAGACCTTGATTCCGTTCTTCAGCGTGAACGGCTTGACGTTCGGAAGGCGGAACGGACGCG
>JACCQV010000037.1 GCA_013813945.1 Deltaproteobacteria bacterium
GAGCTCGTCCATGTCGACCCCCAGGATCCGACCACCGTGCATGAAGCCCCTCCCACGGTCGGGGTCCCATGCTGCGGCAGCGCCAAGTCGCGATCGCGGCCCGCCCGCATCGACCAGCTCACGCCACGTAGGCACCTCGGTCAAACATCGGGACGAGCATCCGTCGTGACTGAGGTGTCCAGCGTCGTCGCACTGTTCGCCACCGCTCGGGTCGAGGACTCCGTTGCCGCAAGACTCGATCCGGCACGTGAGCGAACAGCCATCCCCAGCCGTCTGGTTGCCGTCGTCGCATTCCTCGCCGAAGAACGCGTCGACATCGTTGTCTCCACACCCGGGCGCAGCGCAACCCGCTGCGACACAGATCGTGCCGAGCGGGCACACCCGTCCATCGGCACAAGAAACGATCTCCGGCACAGCACACCCGGTCGCGACGGTCGCCAATCCGCCGAGCAAGCATGCGGCGGTGATCACGCGGCCCAGGGTACTTTCCGACCTCACGTGCAATCGCCCGGGCACAGCGCCACGCTCTCGAGGTCGGTGTTGCACATTCCATCGCCGCACCGCGGCCGCGCTGGATCGCACTCCGGGTCCCGAGGCGCGCAGCGCGGATCGCATCGGCCCCAGCAGTCCGGATCCGCACAACCTGCGAGGCCGTCGTTGTCGGCGTCCGTCGTGATCACACAGTTCTCGTCGAGCGTCGACGATTCCCACCGCAGGACCCAGGTATCCGCGAGTGCACTCAGATCCGTGGAGCCACCAAAGACAACGATGGCGTGCCGGATCGGGTCATGGAAGCTGGCGTGGGACCGTCGCGAGGGAGGCCGCGCGGTTACCGGGATCTCGCGCCAGCCGGACGCCGCCTGCTCCAGTGCTTCGTTGTGCAAGCCAACGAACTCATCTTCTCCGGCCACCACCACCATGACACCGCGATCGGCGTCGTAGACGACCGGTGCAAACTGGCGAAACTTCCACTTATCCTCGACCGAGGTCCATCCCGCCGCCGCGAGCTTCCAGGTCCTCGCCGGCAACGATGCCGTGTGGACGAGGACGTGCTCGTTTGCCACGGAGTCGAAGGCTATCGCGGGAGCGTACGCCGGAGGCCCTGGTCGTTGGAGATCACTCCAACCCGCTGACGACCACCGCCATGTGCGAGCGTCGAAGGCTCCAGCGTCATGACCACCGTACAGCACGACTTCACCCGAGCTCGCCCCAGCCGCGAGCGCAGGAGCCTGCCGCGCGGGTGGGAGCGGGCCAGTGCAACGTGTCCACGCCATGTCCCAGAGCCAGCATTCATTGGATGGAGCTGATGGAGCCAGGCCGCCAAACACCAGCACCCGTCCAGCTCCGTCAGAAGCCATCCCATGTTGATGCAGCGCTGGCGGACCAGACGGCGCGGGTGTCCACGTACCTCCATCCCACCACCACGCATCGGCGCGGGGGGCCACAAGATCGGTTCCGCCGTACAGGAGCGCTCGACCTCGGTCCGGAATCCACGCTGCCGACGCCCCGGCCAGGGGGCCGGGCGGACCGGTACGCATCAGCTCGTACCAGTTGGGACGCTCGACCAGGCAACCGCTCGAACACCCGTCGTGGCTCAGGGCATTGCCGTCGTCGCACGCCTCGCCCTGGTCGATTGTACCGTTGTTGCAGGCTTCGCTGACGCAGGTTGACGAACAGCCATCCGCACTTGTTCGATTGCCGTCATCGCATTGCTCGCCGTCGTCGATGATTCCGTCGCCACACAGGCCGAGGAGAGAACATCCGCGGGGCGTGCACACCGAACCGCCGGGGCAGATTCGCCCGTCGCCGCATTCGACGATCGAGGGCACCGCGCAGCTCGCGATCGTCGCGAGTGCCAGGCCGATCAACGCGAACGGGATCACCACGGGCCCATCGAGCATCTCACCGATCAGGGTGTGATGCCGAGGATCGTCGCACGCTCTGCGCGCCATGCATCGAGCTCCGCCGTTGTCACGTGCTGTTCGTTCACCAGCGTCCAGGCGAGACACGCGATCAGATCCTCGGCGTCTTCCATGCCGATACCAAGCCGGATCAGCCGGTCGATGCCGAGTCGCGCTGCCTGATCCGCCGGCGTGAAGTACTCGGACACTGTCTTGTGGTGATTGACCTTGGTGGCGAGGCCATCGAACGACAGCGCGTAGCGCAGCACGCCGCAGGAGACCAGGACATCCGCGATGTGGCGGTGGCGAAGCTCGTCGGCACCGCTCACGCGGAACGACACGATCGATCCGTGACGGCGATAGCCGCGCTCGATCACGACGGCATCGGGGTGATCGGGCAGCGAGGGATGAAACGCGCGCTCGACGCGCGGATGCTCGGACAGGAACGCGGCGACCTGGGTCGCGGACTCGCAGCGCCGGGCGTGGGCCTTGTCGGCTGCGGGAAGGCCGGCGGCGATCCGCTGGGCGCGCGCGTCGTCGAGGATACCGCCGCGCATCGCGATCAGATCCATCAGCGCGTTGCCGAGCTCGGTGTCATCGGTCGCGATGTAACCGCCGAGCGCGAGGTCCTGACCGCCGAGGGCCTTGGTCAGCGAGCCGATCACGATCGACGCGCCCTGGGCGAGGAGCGGCGTCGTGAACGCCCATGGCGTGGCGATCGTTCCATCGATCACCAGATGCGCGCGCGGCGCTGCGGAGCGATCGATCACCGCGCGCAGGGCAGGGACGTCCTGCGCGCGCATCAGCGGATTGGTGAAGGTCTCGGCGAACACGAACCGCGTCGCCGGCGTGATCGCCGCGGAGAGACCCGCGAGATCGCCGTCATCGACGAACGCGATCGTCGCGCCCAGCCGCTTCGCGCTCCACTCGAAGAAGGTCTTGGTCTTGTTGTAGACCTGCCGCATCACGACGGCCTGCGATCCCGCGGTCATCACCGCGTCGCAGACCAGCGCGGCCGCCTGCATGCCGCAATCGGTGACGACCGCGCAGCGTGCGTGCTCGAGGCCGCGTAGCGCAGTGATCAGCTCGGTCGTGCCGGGCGTGCCGTAGCGTGCATAGAGGTGCGGCAGCTCGGACCACGCGCCATCCCCCGCGATCAGAAACCCCGCCTTGGCCTCCTGCCAGGCGACGACGTTGGGCGAGCCGAGCAAGTCGCGCTGGATCGTGCGGTGCTCCGGGTGGAGCCACGCGGTGCCGTCGGCGCGAGCGCGGGCATCGAGCGCGGTGTGGAGCTCGCGGGTTGCCGGCCCCATCTGCGCGAGCGATGGACGGTCACTCGGGCGCTGGGTCACTCGACGACCCCGAGCCACAGCGTCTGCTCGACGCGGCCGAGCTCGCCGAGCTGACCGACGAGCGCGGCGATCTGCGCGTCGTCGCTCGCGGAGATCACGAACCCGTGATGCGTCACGGTCGGCTCGCCGCGGGTCGCGTGGTTCTGGACCGAGAGGCCGCAGCGGCGCACGAGGCTGTCGAGCTTGCGGTGGAGGCCCGGGTGCGGCTCGGCCGTGACGCGGAGGTAATGCCGGCGCGCGGGCTGCGGGGTGGGCTCGAGCCGGCGCGGCTCGGGCCACTGCACGGAGTTGTCCTGCGCGAGATCGATCAGATCGCCGAGCACGGCGGTCGCCGTCGGCAGCGCGCCCGCACCCTTGCCGAACAAGCTGAGATCGCCGGAGGCGGCGCACTTGAGGTAGACCGCGTTGTATTCCTCCTCGACCGACGCGAGCAGGTGCCAGTCCGGCAGCAGCACGGGCTCGACCGCGGCGCTCAGGCCTCCGCCGGCGCGACGCGCGGCGTGTGCGATCAGCCGGATCTTGAACCCCATCGCTTCGGCGAGGTCGCAGTCGGCCGGCCACAGCTCGCCGATGCCGCGGACCGAGAGTGCATCCGGCGGGATCCAGACGCCGAACGCGCGGTACGCGAGGATCGAGAGCTTTGCGGCTGCATCGTGACCGAGGAGATCCGCCGACGGGTCGGCCTCGGCGAAGCCCTTCGCCTGCGCCTCTGCGATCGCGCGTTCGAGCGGCAGCTCGTCCTGCTCCATGCGCGTCAGGATGTAGTTACAAGTTCCGTTGACGATCGCCATCAGGCTGTCGATCTCGTCGGCGCGATGCGAGAGGTGCCGGATGATCGGTAGCGCCGCCGCAGCAGCCGCCTCGCACAGCAACGGCGTCCCGGTGCGCTGCGCGAGCACGCCGAGCTCGGCGAGCTTGCGCGCGAGCAGCGCCTTGTTCGCGGTGACCACCGGTTTGCCAGCGGCGAGCGCCGCGGTGACGACCGGCTCGAGCGCCATGCCACCCGCGACCTCGACGATCACGTCGACCTCGGGATCGGCGACGAGCTCGACGGCGTTGGTCGTGATCGGAATCCCGGCGGCCAGTGGATTGCGCACCTTCGCCGGATCGCGAACCGCGATCCGGGTGACACGAAACCGCACCGCGTAGCGATCGACCATGTCCGTCGCCTGGCGCGCGAGCAGCTCGAGAACGCCGCCGCCGACCACGCCGCACCCGATCATCCCGATCCGGATCTCGCGGACGGGGCGTGCACCGAGACCTTCGAAGCGGGCGCGTGGCTGCGCCTGACCGAACACGCTGGCCTCGCGCAGCAACACGGCGAGCTTGTCCTGGTCCGCGAGGAACGCGTCGTGGCCGAACTCGGAGTCGAGCTTCCACAGCGAGCAGGTCGCACCGACGGCCTGGAGCTCGCGATAGAGCTCGTGCTGGAGCGCGTACGGGAACAGCAGATCGCCGGGAACACCGACGACGACCACCTCGGCCGTCACCCGCGCGAGCGCCTCGCGTACCGCCTCGCGATCGATCCCGAACCGGCAGCGATCGATCGCCTCGCTCAGGAGGAGGAATGTGCGGACCGGGAACCGCTGTGCGAACCGCTGGCCGTGATGTTCGAGGTACGCCGCGACCGGCGGGTGTGCGAGGTCATTCGTGAGCACGCCGAAGCGCGTGTCGAGCTCGTCGCGGCCGCGATAGGTCAACATCCCGAGCTGACGCGCGCGCGCCATCCCGGTCGCCACGTCACCGGTGCGCAGGCCATCCTTGACCAGCTCGCGCTGGAGGTGGCGCGTCGCGGTCCCCCACCCATCGGGGCGCAGGCCGGCGGAGATGGTGACGAGCCGAGCGCAGCGCTCGGGAT
>JACCQV010000085.1 GCA_013813945.1 Deltaproteobacteria bacterium
CTGCAACCGGACCCACGCGGCACCGGCCACGCCGTGCAGTGCGCGCTACCGGCCGTCAAGGACGAGCCCGACGACCGCATCGTCGTGATCCTCACGGGCGACGCCCCGCTCCTCGCGAGCGAGCGGATCGCGGAGCTAACCGCCGCGTGCGCCGCATCCCCGTCCGGCATGGCGCTGCTCTCGACCGTGCCACCGCGGCCGATGCCGTATGGCCGCCTGGTGAGAAGCGAGAGCGGCGTGCTCGAGAAGATCGTCGAGCACCCGGATGCGAGCGAGGAGCAGCGCAAGATCAAGGACACGAACGCCGGGTTCTACGCGATCAAGCTCGGCCACCTGCGCAAGGATCTCGCCGCGCTGCGCGCCGATAACGCGAAAGGCGAGCTCTACCTCACCGATCTGGTCGCGCACGCGGCTGCACGCGGCGGAGCGACCGCGATCGACGCGCCGTTCACCGAGGTCGCGGGGATCAACGATCGCGTGGATCTCGCGGCCGTCGAGGTCGAGGCGCGCCGCCGCATCAACGAGGCGTGGATGCGTGCCGGCGTGACGATGGTCGATCCAGCGAGCACGTACATCGATGCGGACGTCGGGCCACTCGGCAAGGACGTGTGGATCGCGCCGAACGTCGCGCTGCGCGGCAAGACCACGATCGGTGACAACGTGCGGATCGACATTGGCAGCGTGATCACGGACGTCCAGGTCGCCGAGCACGCGAACATCAAGCCGTACTCGGTGCTGATCGAGAGCTCGATCGGCGCCCGCGCGCAGATTGGCCCGTTCTCGCACTGCCGCCCGAGCTCGCGCATCGACGAGGACGTCCACCTCGGAAACTTCGTCGAGACCAAGAACACGCACCTGATGGCGGGCGCCAAGGCGAATCACCTCGCGTATCTCGGTGACGCCTCCGTCGGTCAGAAGGCGAACGTCGGCGCCGGCGTGATCACGTGCAACTACGACGGCGTCGGCAAGTTCAAGACGACGATCGAGGCCGGAGCGTTTGTGGGTTCCGACAGCCAGCTCGTCGCGCCGGTGACGATCGGCCGCGACGCGTACGTCGGCTCGGGCACGACGGTGACCAAGGACGTCCCTCGCGGCGCCCTCGCCATCACGCGCGTCAAGCAGGTCAACGTCGAGGGCTGGGCCGATCGTTTCCGCGAGGCTCAGGCCAAGCGCAAGCAGAAGCCTGACGGCGAATAGATCTAGGGACGCTCCCGACTTGCGCTATCTATTTCCGCCAACTGTGCGGTTTAATTGGGGCGTCTGGGGACGCTTCACACTTACGACACTTGCGCTGCTCGCAGGGTGCCGGTCCAAGGAGGAGCGAGACCAGACCGCGCCGACCGCGCCGGTCACGTTCGCGGACGACGCACGGCCCGCCGATGCGGCTGCGCAGGGAAGCTGGCGCGAGCTCGACGAGCTGCCCCGGGCGGAGGCGCTGCGAACGATCACCCTGCCCTCACGTCCCGACGTTCCACAGTTCGATGTCGGCGGGCCCGCGATCCACAAGGAGCTCGCGGTCGTTTCGTCGTCGCAGTTTGGCTTCATCGCGGTCGACTGGCGACGCGGTGGCATCGTGTGGACCAAGCCAGCAGGAGGCCGCGTCGCACCGCCGATCGTGCGTGACGGCAGCTTCCTCCTGATCGGTGCGTGCGCGACACCGCCCGTGATCCCCGACGACCATGCCCTGCTCGGTTGCATGCGGAGCGTGACGCCCGCCGGGGCCGACGAGCACTACGTCGCGATCCATGGCAAGGCCAAGCTCGTCGAGGAGTTCGCGAGTGCCGCCGGGTTGCAGCAGCTGTTCCTCGACGGTGAGAGGCGCGTGCGCTGGCGGCGCGGTGACTCGGCGGTCTCGATCGATGCGATGAGCGGCGTCGCGACCCCCGGCCCGGCCGAGCCACCACCGATCCGCGTCACTTACAAAGATCGTCACTGGGACATCTCCCAGGTCGACGGCAAGCTCGTCGCCCGCGAGAAGAACAAGGTCGCGTGGGGGACCGAGCATGCGTACACGGCGCTGATCGGGTCGGTGTGGCTACCCGGGCAGTCGCCGATGATTCGCGTCGCGAACGTCAGCGCGCACTCGGGGACGCCGGAGATCCGGCTCCTCGACATCGATGCAACCGGATCCATGAACGGTCAGGCGGCGTGGACACCGGTTCCGGGGATCAGCGTGCTCGGTCAGGCGATCTCACCGGTGGGTGATGTCGCGCTCGCGATCCGGATGGACAAGTCGATCAAGCGTGACTTCATCGCGGCATATGCGGCCAACGCGCTGCTCATCTATGTCCATCCGCTGCCCGAGGTGTTGCGCGCGGATCCCGTCGGCGTCGCCATCGCGCTCGATGACGAGCGGGTCCCGGAGGCGGTCGTCGTGTTCCACGACGGTGATACGGTCACGGTTCTCCCGGCACTGTCGTCACCTCCTACGGCTCCTGGCGCGGCGCGTGGACCGTTGGAAAACGCGACACCGTAAGTCATTGCGATCACTCAAAAGCTAGCTGGTACGGCAGCTGCTCCAGAGATTCTCGTCGCCAACCAGGAGCCTATGATGAGCATCTTCAAGAACACCGTCCTCGCCGCCCTCTGCGCCACCTCTCTCGTCGCGTGCATCAAGCAGGAAGAAGCGCCCGATGAGCTGAAGCGCGCCATCCCGCAGGCTGACCAGGTCTCGATCAAGCTCCCCGGTGGAGCCGAGCGCACGATCGGTCAGCTCGCCGACTGGTACGTCGCGACCCGCCAGGTGACGCGGACGTTCAACACGGGCGCCGGCTGGGTGCTCGTCCTGATCCACACGATCATCCAGTATCCGGTCACCACCGTGAACGGTGACACGTACACGTGGGGCCCGTGGAGCGACGCGCTCGACCCGGCCGAGTACAAGCTCGACGTGACCGCGCTCGCCGACGGCACCTACTCGTACCAGCTGTCGGGCCGCTCGAAGACCCAGGCCGGCGCGGCGTTCGAGGTCGTCATCGACGGCACGGCTGATCCGCGCCCCGGCGAGCTCAAGGGCAACGGTGAGTTCCTGATCGACTTCGACGCCGGCAAGCGCGTCAATCCGATCGACTCCGACCCGGAAGCACGCGGCTCGGTCGCGGTGAACTATGACCTCGCGGCGCGTCACCTCGACCTCCAGATCATGTCGACCAATGCGGTCGGCGAGCCGGTGATGGGTGACTACGCGTACAACCAGACGCTCGACGGCGGCGGAGACATGGTGTTCAACGTCGAAGGCGACGCCGGTGGGACCTCGGCGCAGGAGCAGATCACGCTGCGCTCGCGCTGGCAGTCGAACGGCCACGGTCGCGCGGATGCCCGCCTCACGGGTGGCGACCTGGCGACCAGCGCCATCGCGTCGGAGTGCTGGGACGGCGGCTTCAAGCGGACCTTCTACACGGACAACGTGAGCTTCGCGCCCACCGAGGGTGCGGTCGCGAACTGCGCCTTCGGCACGGCGGACCTGCCGCCCGCCAACTGAGCGGAAACCTCCTTCCGACGACACATGGGCACCCCGACGGTGCCCATTTTCGTTTTCAGTCAGCGTTGACTGCTCCGGACCCGCGCGGTAACACGCCTGCATGTCTACGCTTCCCAAGAACGCGCAGGATCTGTTCGACAACCTCGTTCCGCAGGGCCTCGCGGCCTACCCGGACAAGGCGCGCGAGCTCAACGCGATCTACTGCTTCAAGATCACGGGAGACGGCGGCGGAGAGTGGACGGTCGACACGACCGCGAACCCGCCGTCCTGCGTGAAGGGCGACTCCGGCAAGGCGCAGTGCACGGTCGAGGTCTCGCACGAGGACTTCCAGACCATGCTCGGCGATCCGAACGCCGGCATGCAGCTCTACTTCCAGGGCAAGCTCCGCGTCTCGGGCGATCCGATGCTCGCGATGAAGCTGCAGCAGCTGTTCGAGATCGCTCGCCCCAAGTGAGCCCAAGGAAGTGAACGCCGACTGTCCGCGCTGCCTTGAGGCATGATGCGCGGATGGTCGCCTCGCCGCTCGCCGACGCTCTGACGGGAATCCGCGTTCTCGATCTCTCACGCCTGTTGCCAGGACCCTTCCTGACAATGGTGCTCGCGGATATGGGTGCCGACGTCGTCAAGATCGAGGACCCGCGCGTCGGTGATTACCTGCGCGCGTTGCCGCCGGGCAAGGGTGGGATCGCCGGCCGCTTCCTCGCGATCAATCGCGGCAAGCGATCGTTGGCGCTCGATCTCAAGAACCCGGTCGCGCGCGACGCGTTTCTCGAGATGGTCCGCAAGGCCGATGTCGTCGTCGAGACGTTCCGGCCCGGTGTCATGGTGAAGCTCGGCCTGTCGTACGAGACACTCGCGGCAGCCAACCCGAAGATCGTCCTGTGCTCGATCAGCGGGTTCGGTCAGACCGGGCCCTACGCCGATCGCGCCGGTCACGACCTCAACTATATCGCGCTCGCGGGCGTGCTCGCGATGGGCGGCGAGGCCGACGGCACACCCGGAATGCCGGGTGTGCAGATCGCCGATCTCGCAGGCGGCTCACTGTGGGGTGCGACCGCGATCCTTGGCGCGCTCGTCGGTCGCCACCGCACCGGCAAAGGCGCTCACCTCGACATCTCGATGACCGAAGGCGCGCTCGCGCTGCTCGCCGCCGAGATCGGCAACATGGATTGCGGCGCTCGGCCCACGCGCGGCAAGGAGACCCTCAACGGCGGTGTCGCCGGCTACTCGGTCTACAAGACGAAGGACGATCGCTACCTCGCGGTCGGCGCGCTCGAGCCGAAGTTCTGGATCGCGCTCAACACGACGATCGGCCGGCCGCCCAATGTCGCCGAGATTGTCGGCAAGCCCGCCGACCAAGCAAAGACCCGGGGCGAGCTCGCTGCGATCTTCGCGACGAAGACGGCCGCCGAGTGGAACGAGATCCTCGGCAAGCACGACTGCTGCGTCGAGGTGATCCTCGAGACCGGCGAGCTCCCCGATCACCCGCTGCACCGTGCGCGCGAGGTGTTCTTCACCATCGATGGCGGCGAGGGCGTAGGTCCCGTCCTGCAAGTACGCACGCCGCTCGGCACGCCGACCAATCCCGGACCGCCCCCGCGCCTCGGCCAGCACTCGAAGGCTGTCCTCGCAGAGTACGGCTTCACGCCCGAGCAGATCGCCGCGTTCGGCTAGGCGCGCGCAACGACGTCACCGAACGCTACGACGACCTCCGGCTGCTCACGCCCTGAGTCGCAGGTCAGCGGCGAAGCGCCTGGTACGTGCGATTCCACTCGCGCGTGAGCGCCTCCGACGGTTCACCGACGACGCTCGTCGCTTCGAGCAGTGGAAACCGCGACGCCGGCTCGCGCTGCCACGTCCCATCGGCCCGTCGCGCCAGGGTGTTCGGTCGCTCGAACGAACGGCGCTGCACGCGCACGATGCCGTCGGGGAACGCTTCCGTCAGGTGGGTCATCACGCCATCGATCGCTTCATCGGGGATCGCGGCGCCGCTTCTCTCCGACCAGCGCACGAGCGCGCTGAGGCCACGCAGCACGTCGTAGAAGTACAGCCGCGGAAAGCACGGCAGCTGCCACGCCGGTGCGGCCTCGCGCTCCGCTGCGTTGAACACGGTGTCCGAGCCGCGGCTCAGCTGGCGGCCGATCAGGAAGGCCGCGCCGCGCTCGAGAAACGCGCGCTGCTCCGGGCTCCATTCGCCGAGGAGCATCGCCTCGAACGGCGCGATGGTCCCGACCATCGAGCTCG
>JACCQV010000086.1 GCA_013813945.1 Deltaproteobacteria bacterium
ATCCCGAGATGGTCTGCGTGATCAAGGAGTACGACGGCGACGACTGGGACCAGCCCGCGCCCGCGGTTCGCGAGGCACTCGGTGAGCTTGCGCAGGCTATCGAGTCCGAGGTCTCGCGCGAGGGCGCGGCGATGCTCGTGGCGTGGTCGATCGGGGGCGACAACGCTCAAGCGCAATTCTACGTGTGGGCGCGAGACGAGGCGCAGACGCGCGCGCGGATCGACGCGTTGCCAGGCATGGCGGCGGGAAAGCCCGGGGAGTACGCGACCGAGCACGATCCGGCGTGGCGGATCTTCTTCGACGAAGTTATCCCCGCGCGCTGACGACATCACCAAGAGCGAGCCCGGCAACGCCGGCAAACGCAAGTGTCTGGGAGCCGCCCTGCCCTACACGCGAGGACGCGCAGCCGAATCGCCGCAGCGCGGGATCCTAGCGCGGCTGCGTGGCGGTGAGATGCAGGAAGTGATCGACCGCGGTGAGCAGCTCGCGGTTCCCGTCCTGCGTGTAGCTCCCGAGGGCTCGCGCATACTCGGCGGACCGCTCCAGAAACCGCGGAACGACCCCCGGATCGTCGAAGTCCGCGGTCCACGCGCCGTAGCCCTCGCGCTCGAGGTACCGCGAGTTGAGCATCTGCTCGAACTGCCCCTCGAGTGGCACCGCGAGCATCGGCTTGCCGAGAAACAGCGCTTCTCCCATCAGCGTGAAGCCGCCGCCGGCGATCACCGCGCGGCAGGTCGCGAGATCCGTGATGAATCCCGCCTCGGAGAACGGCCGGAACACGAGGCTTCCATCGCAGGTCTCCGCGGTCTCACCCGGCCGCATCCCGTAGATGTGCGCCGGCTGGCCGCTTGCCGTGAGCGCGGCACACAGGGCTTCATTCATGCCTGCCTGATAGACGAGCAGATGCTCGCCCACCGCGACGTTCGCCTTTGCGGCGAGAATCTCCGGGCGCAGGATCGGTGGGAACAAGAACGTGTTCGGCTTGCGTGCCGGAGGGTGGAAGAACGTCGTGATGTAGTACGCGTCGCACTCGGGCAGCTTCGTCTTGATGAACGTCTTGGTCAGCTGAAAGGCCACGCCGACACCGTCGGTGATCTCGTCAGGCAACGTGCAGCGATCGATCACCTGCATGTTGTCGATCGAGAGGATCGGGATCCGGTGATTGCGGCCGTAGAAGTAGGACCACGACTCGAAGTCAGAGATCACGACCTCGGGCTCGAAGTCGGCAATCAGATCGAAGTAGGCCGCGATGTTTCCGGGAACGCCGAGCAGCCCGTTGACGACGTTGGACCACAACGTCTTTCCCTTCCGGACCCGGTTCTCCTCGAGAATCATGTGCAGACCGTGGATGGTGTTGACTCCTTCGAACCGCTTGCCGAGGAACGCGGCCGCGCGACCCGACGCCATGATCTCGACCGTGTGGCCTGCGGCGATCAGGTGCTCGAGAACCACCCGCGATCGCATCGCGTGGCCCATTCCTTCACCCGTGACGCCATAGAGCACCTTCATCGCAGGGCATACTAACGAACCGTGCGCCGCCGTGTCTGGTGCGAGACGCTCTCGTTCGACGAGGTCGGTGAACCGCGGCTGATCGCTGCCCTCGAGCGCCACGGGATCGATCTTCTGCTCGCGGTCCGGCCATGGCAGCTCGATGGCGTTGCGGACATCGTGGAGCGCGTCCGCGGCGCCGGCGTGTTCGTCGGCGTGTGGCCCATGCTGGCGGACGCGGACGGCCGGTGGGCGAGCGTCCGATCATTGCCGGCATACATCGCGTTCGCCGAGGAGCTGCTCGCTCGGGCTCCCACCTGCGACGAGATCGCGATCGACCTCGAACCTCCGCTCGCCGTTCTCAAGGAGTGGAAGGCGCTGCGGCCCGCCGTCTCCACCGCGCGTGGCTATCGCGATGCACGCGACGAGCTGGTGGCGGCGATCCTTCGCTGGAAGCGCGATCGCCGGGTGACCACCGCGGTGCTCCCGTTCCTCGCGCTCGAGTGGCGCGGCCAGTGGATGCAACGCCTGCTCGGAACGCCGACGACCGCCCTGCCCGTCGATGCACACAGCGTGATGGCGTACTCCTCTCTGTTCGAGGGCTGGTCGCGCGGTATCGTCGATCGCCGGCGTGCGGAGCGCCTGCTGTCGCTCACGGCGCGCCTGTCGCGCAGCCGGCTCGGACCGACGACGGGACTCTCGATCGGCTGTGTCGGCACCGGCGCTTTCGGCGACGAGCCCAGCTATCGCGGCATCGACGAGCTCGCGCGTGACGTCGAGCTGGCGACTGCCGCCGGCATCACGGAGCTCGCGCTGTTCGACCTCGGTGGTTGCGTGCGGCGTGGCGAGCTCGATGCCTGGCTGTCCGCGCTTGCGGCCGGGGGCTGAGCTCGCTGTCTGCCGGCAGAATCCGCGTGGTATCGTGGGCAATGTCATCACGCGCCGGCGTGCTGCTCGTTGTCGCCGGCTGTCGGATCGGGTTCGACCCGATCGCAGTCGACATCGACGCACCGTCGGTGACCTGCCCGAGCAGCTACACCGTGATGCTCGGATCCTCGTCGTCGTCGTATCGCGTGAGCTCCGAGGACAAGTTGTTGACCGCGCACCACGCCGCGTGCACGAGCGATGCGCCGTCGGGTACCCATCTCGTCTTCATCGATGACGTGATGGAGCAGGCCGACCTCTATGCGGTACTGAGGACCGTGCCACGGGTGAACGGCGATCGGTTCTATGTCGGAGTCGTTCAGCCACCTGGGGAAGCTGATCTCGCGTCCGCGTGGGTCTCCTTTGCCGGCGACCCGGTCGCACCGGACCTGTGGCGGCGCGACGAGCCGAACGACCTCGATCTCATCGAGGATGGAGGCGAGCAGCTCGCGGTCGTGGACGTGTCCTTCGCCGAGTCAGGACAGCTGGTCGACGTCTCGGGGAACGCGTCCTACGGGGCGATCTGCGAGTGCGATGGCCTGCTCGTCGATCCGGCCGTGGTGGCGGATCTACCGTAGAAGCCGAAGTAGCCAGGCAACTCGACAAGCCGCGTAACAGGCCAGAACTACTGGTCGACTCCGTGGCGATGAATGTGCACCATCGAGGGTGCAGTGCGGCCCTCGCCCTTCACCGCGGTGCTCTGCATGCTGGCGCTCGCGCTGCTCGGCGCATGCGACCGCGACACCCGCATCAAGGTCACCATCGCTGGCGGTGAAACGAGCGGCATCGACGGCTTCCAGCTGAAGGTCGAAGACCGGTTCGGGGTCGCCGAGCCGCTGTCCGAGCTGGAGCTGCGGGTTCCCGACGAGATGGCGGGAACCGACGCAAAGGTCGAGCTGTGGGGCCTCCGCGCGGGTGACCAGGTCGCGTACGGCGCAGCGGTCGTCACGCCATCCCTGCATGGCACGGTCGACGTCACGCTCACGCTCGCCGCCATCACCTGCGGCACGTGGTGTCAGCCCGGCTCGACGACGTGTGGAGCGGGCGGGGCCGGTGACGGCACGACGACGTGCGCGCAAGCCGCCAATGGCTGCGTGGCGTGGAGCGCCCCGACGGCATGCCCGACAGCAACGCCGTTCTGCTCGAATGGCAGCTGCGGAGCCACGTGCAGCGACGAGTGCACCGCCGGCGCAATGGAGTGTAGCGGCTCGGTGGCTACCCGTCGCTGCGGGCAGTTCGACAGCGACGAGTGTCTGGACTGGTCGCCTGCGAGCGGATGTGGAACGGGCCAGACCTGCACCGCAGGCGTGTGCTCGTCGGGCCAGACCTGCAACACCGGTGACGACTGCGAGGACGGCAACGCCTGCACCGACGGTGATACCTGCGCCGGCGGCGTATGCGCGGGCGATCCGCGCGTCTGCACGGAGAAGCCACCCGAGTGCACCTCGTCCACGACGCTTCGCATGTACGGACTGGCCGGGACGTGTTCTGCATCGACAGGCGATTGCGCCTACAGCTACATCGATGCGACCTGTCCGCGCGGTTGCAGCAATGGCGCATGCAATCCGCAGGTCGCCGCGGGCGCCACTAACTCGTGTGGCATCCGCTCGACCGGCACGCTCGCGTGCTGGGGCGACATGTCGAACAGCTCGCTCCCCACGGCAACGTTCAGTGCGATCAGCGTGCGCCTGTATCACGGCTGCGGCACGACGACCGCCGGCGCGACGGTGTGCTGGCGACGCCAGCCCTTCGACAACTTCTACGGAGAGGTCGACGTGCCATCGGGCACGTTCACGTCGGTGTCGACCGGCGAGGTCTTCACGTGCGCGATTCGAACCGCCGGCACGATCGCGTGCTGGGGTGACATGACGTCGGGCAAGACGCTCGCACCGGCGGGTACGTTCACGCAGGTCAGCGCCGGTGTCGATCACTCGTGTGCGGTCCGCAC
>JACCQV010000087.1 GCA_013813945.1 Deltaproteobacteria bacterium
CAGTCGGCGATGTCGAGCGCGCTCGGTGACATCGGCGGCATGTACGAGGACAACCTGTACCTGTCGAACCTCTACGAATTCCTCGAGACGCCGACGATGGAGCCCATGGGCACCGAAACCGAGGGAACGGTCCCGCGCGACGGCGTACGGTTCGAGAAGGTCTCGTTCCAGTATCCGGGGTCGCGCGAGTACGCACTCGAGCGCGTCGACCTGCACATCCCACCGGGCAGCAAGCTCGCGATCGTCGGCGAGAACGGCTCCGGCAAGACCACGCTGATCAAGCTGCTCACCCGGCTCTACGAGCCGACGGAAGGCCGGATCACGCTCGACGGCCGCGACCTCCGCGAGTGGTCACCGAGCGCGCTGCATCGCCGGATCGGCGTCATCTTCCAGGACTTCGTTCGCTACCAGCTCACCGTCGGCGAGAACATCGGCGCCGGCGACGATCACGCCTTCACGGATCGCGACCGCTGGGAGGACGCGGCCGAGCGCGGGCTCGCCAAGCCCGTGATCGAATCGCTGCCCGAAACCTACGACACCCAGCTCGGCCGGTGGTTCAAGAATGGCCGCGAGCTCTCGCTCGGTCAGTGGCAGAAGGTCGCGCTCGCGCGCTCGTTCATGCGCAAGGACGCCGACATCCTCGTGCTCGACGAGCCCACCGCATCGATGGACGCCGAGGCCGAGGTCAAGATCTTCGAGCGCTTCCGCGAGGTGACCGAGGACAAGATCGCGATCGTGATCTCGCACCGGTTCTCGACCGTGCGCATGGCCGACCAGATCATCGTCCTCGATCGCGGCTCGATCATCGAGCGCGGCAGCCATGACGAGCTGGTCGCCAAGGGCGGCCGCTACGCGAAGCTGTTCAATCTCCAGGCGCAGGGCTATCGCTGAATACCTACGCGGGCCGTTTACACGATCCACCGTCACGATCGCGTGAGACTCGCCGAGCCGTTCATCGGAGCAGGATGAGGCAGTATGAAACACGATCACCCCAACTACATCGATATCATCGACGCTCTTGTTCGCGTTGATGGCCTGCAGTAGCCCCCCGTTATCAGCTATCGCTAGGGCCGCGCGTCACCGGCTCCCACCGCCCAGGCGTGCGGACGAGGTGCGAGCTGACCGCCGAGCCAGCGCGTGGTGACCTCGATGACATCGGCCAAAGCACCGCGTTCGTCGAACAGACGCCCCGAACCTTCGACGACATGAAGCGCACGCGGACACGCCAGCCTGGCGAGCGCGCGACGGTTGTCGGCGAGAGCCTCGCGATCCATTCCGCCGACGATCAAGAGAGTGGGTGCCTGCACGGTGCGCAACACATCACCGGCGAGCTCGGCGCGGCCTGCGCGCGCGACGACCGCTCCAACGAGATCGCGGGCCTTGGCCGCGGCCACGAGGGCGAGGGCGGCACCGGTCCCTTCACCGAGGACGCCCATGCGCACATCACGCATGGACTCGAGCGAGGCGAGCCACTCGATGACACCGGTCACCCGGTCGGCGAGCAGCTCGAGATCGAACCGCAAGGTGCCGTTGGCATCTAGCTCTTCGTCCGTTCGCAGATCGAACAGGAGCGTACCAATCCCGCGATGTTGCAGCGCTTCGGCGATCCGGCGGTTGCGTGGGCTCATTCTCGTCGAATCGCTGCCATGAACGAATACGCCGAGTTGCTGGGTGCCCGGCGCGATCGCGAGCTCGCCTGCCAGCTGCGCGGTACCTGCATCGATGATGACCGGCGTCGATATGAACCGCATGGGAGCCTCGCTGTCGAGGATGACTCGACGGCCGGATGGGCCGTTCGGGCGTCGCCACAGTGCGATGATCTCTTCTCACTGAGTAGCCAGGCTGCTGCTCGTCAGGTCGCAGCCAGTCTCGAGATTTCACCGCGTGTGTTGGCCGGGGCTCAGGCGTTCTTGACCGTCTCCGTTCGGTATCGACGTCTCGATGCGACGGCAGCCGGCTTGTCTGGTGACTCCCTGAGGTGACCGCTTCGTCCGAACGGTCGATTCGACCGTCGAGTACCTTCGTACCCAGAGGCGGAGCAACGTGCGTGCCCGCGTGATGACCGTTGCATGCTCGGCGACATGCGTTTGACCGAGCGGCCGTGCGACAGTGATCCGTGGGTGGCGCGCCGGCGCACGCGCGAAACGTACCGATGAAAAAAACTCGTAGGAGGACGCCGCGTTACCTGTGGGTGGACACATCTCTCTTGCGATGCGGCCGCGAAAGCCTTACCTGTAAGACCGGTTTCGCGGGCCATTCGTCTGCGAACCTGCACCCGGCGCACCCGCCGGAAGAACTCGCATGTCGACGCAAGAGCAGAGCTACGAGCTGATCCAGACCGGTCGGGTTCCGATCAAGGCCTGGACCCGCGGTTTGGGGATCGAGGAGTCGGCGCAGAAGCAGCTGACGAACATCTCGCAGTTGCCGATCGTGTTCCGCCATGTCGCGGTGATGCCGGATGTCCACTTTGGCATCGGCGCGACCGTCGGTAGCGTCGTGCCGACGCAAGGCGCGATCATTCCGGCCGCGGTCGGGGTCGATATCGGCTGCGGCATGATGGCGGTCGAGACGTCGCTCGACGCGAAGCTGCTCCCGGATTCGCTCAAGGCGCTGCGCACGGCGATCGAGAAGGCGGTGCCGCACGGCCGAACCTCGAACGGCGGGCGCGGTGATCGTGGCGCGTGGCACAAGGTGCCGCACGCACCGACGCAGGCATGGAAGACGCTGTCGGACGAGTACAAGGTGCTCGCGGCGAAGCACCCGCGCGTCGGCGACGGCAACGACCTCAATCACCTCGGCACGCTCGGAACGGGCAACCACTTCATCGAGGTCTGCCTCGACGAGCGCGATCGCGTGTGGTTCATGCTGCACTCGGGCTCGCGCGGAGTCGGTAACCGGATCGGCTCGTACTTCATCGCGCTCGCGAAGAAGGACATGAAGATTCACGTCCACAACCTGCCGGATGTGGATCTCGCGTACTTCAAGGAAGGCACCGAGCACTTCGATGACTACGTGCAGGCAGTGAGCTGGGCGCAGCGCTACGCGATGACGAATCGCGAACTGATGATGGATGCCGTGGTCAGCTCCGCGCGTGCGGAGCTACCGCCGTTCGAGCTCGGCGAGGTCGCGGTCAACTGTCACCACAACTACGTCGCGAAGGAGCACCACTTCGGGCACGACGTGTTCGTGACCCGCAAGGGAGCGGTGCGTGCGCGGCTCGGCGACCTCGGGATCATCCCGGGCTCGATGGGCGCTCGCAGCTACATCGTGCGCGGCAAGGGCGAGGCACAGTCGTTCCACTCGTGCAGCCACGGTGCGGGGCGCGCGATGTCCCGCGGTGAGGCGAAGCGGCGGTTCACGATCGACGATCACATCGCCGCGACCGAGGGCATCGAGTGCCGCAAGGACAAGGACGTGATCGACGAGACTCCGATGGCGTACAAGCCGATCGACAAGGTGATGGAGGCGCAGAAGGACCTCGTCGAGATTGTTCACGAGCTGCGGCAAGTCGTGTGCGTGAAGGGCTGAGCGCGATCGACATCGACGGCTCGGGCGGCGAGGGCGGAGGGCAGATCCTCCGCACCTCGCTCGCGCTGTCGATCATCACGGGCCGGCCGATCGCGATCCGCAACATCCGCGCGGGTCGTGCGAAGCCCGGGCTGCGTCGGCAGCACCTCGCATGCGTGATCGCGGCGCAGGACCTGTGCGGCGCCACAGTGCACGGCGCGGAGGTCAGCTCGAAGTACCTCGAGTTCACGCCCGGCGCGATCCAGCGAGAGGACCTCGCGATCGACATCGGCACGGCGGGATCGACGACCCTCGTCGTGCAGACGATCCTCGTGCCTGCGCTCGCCGCCAAGCGCGCGCTGCGCGCGACCGTGCATGGCGGGACGCACAACCCGATGGCACCGCCCTTCGAGTTTCTGGATCGAGTGTTCCTGCCGCACCTCCATGCGATGGGCGCCAGGGTCACCTTGACGCTCGATCGCCACGGGTTCGCGGGCGGCGGTGGCGGGCGCGGAATCGAGCGCGACGTCAAGGAGCGAGGCCAGCTCACGCTGACGATCGAACCGGGCGAGCTGCGGCCGATCGAGGTCCTCGACGCCGGACCGATCACGGCACGCAGTGCCACGGCGGTGCTCGCGCGGCTGCCGACGCACGTCGCGGATCGCGAGCTCATCGTCGTCAAGGAGAGTCTCGGCTTCGCGGCGAGCGAGTGCTCGATCCGCGAGGTCGGTCATGGGGGGACCGGCAACGTGCTGCTGCTCGAGGTCGAGCGCGCGCAGGGCCGCGAGCTGGTCGCCGGGTTCGGCGAACAGGGAACCCGCGCCGAGCTGGTGGCCTCGCGTGCATGCGCGGACCTCGCTGCGTTCCTGGCAGCCGAAGTTCCGGTCGGAGAGCACCTCGCCGATCAGCTGCTCCTTCCTCTCGCGCTGGCCGGTGGGGGCGCGTTCCGCTGTGCGCCACTGTCGCGTCACGCGACCACCAACATCGAGACCATCGGGTTGTTCCTCGATGTTCCGATCCGCGTCGAGCCCGCGGGCGATGCGGTGATCGTGCGCGTCGGGTAGCATGCGCGCATGGCTCGCTCTCCGCTGATCGCGCTCGGGGCACTCAACGGAGCAATCGCCGTCGCTGCAGGTGCATTCGGTGCCCACGGGCTGCGCGAGCGGCTGGAGCCTCGCGCGCTCGAGATCTTCGAGACGGCCGCGCGTTACCAGATGTTCCATGCGCTCGCGATCGTGCTGTGCGGCCTGATCGCGACTCGCGGCGCAACGACAGCGGGCTGGTTGTTCCAGGCCGGGATCCTCGTGTTCTCGGGATCCCTGTACGCGCTCGCGCTCACCGATGTGAAGAGCCTCGGTGCGATCACGCCGCTCGGCGGCCTCGCGTTCCTGGCGGGATGGCTGTGGCTCGCGTGGACGGCGTGGCGCGGCTGAGCGAGCAGATCGGGTCAGGTCGGCTTTCCGCATGGAGTAGGAGGCCGCTCGACCTGCTCGCGCCCGCCTAACCCCAGGGATCGCTTGTGTTGACCTCGTAGGCGTAGGCGTAGGCGTCTGCGTAGGCGACTCCGAGGCAACCGGCCGAGCCACCGGCCGATACCGGGTCGATGTTCCATTTCCAGACGCT
>JACCQV010000106.1 GCA_013813945.1 Deltaproteobacteria bacterium
GGCGCACCTTCTGCGCGATGCGAGGAAGCCCGACGGCGAGCGCCAGATCGATGAGCTCGTCGGGTAGCGGCGCGGTCGCGATTCGCTTCGCCTTGGGCTCCAGCCACACCGCGAGCTCGCCATCCACGAGGATCGCGGTCGCGCCGACCCGTCGCGCCGGGCGCGCATTCAGATCGCGCAGCGGAGGCCACGGCAGGGCGCTGCCCCACGCGTTTGCGGGGTCCACGGCGGCGAGCACGTCGACTCGCGGCGCTTGACTGCGCGGTGCCTCGCGCAGTCGATCGATCGCGCCGGGCCAGGCGTACTGGCTGCCCTGCAGGCTGTCGACGAAGTAGCCGCGGCGCACCGTCCCGGCATCTTCCATGGCGCGCAGTACGTCGCCGACCGCGGTGAAGCCGCCGGGCAGATCATCGGCACTCGCGGTGGCGCGGCCGGCGAAGCCCCAGCGCTCGAGCAAGGCCGTCGCGATCGCGTGCGCGCGCTGCGTGCCGGTCGGCGGCACGCCGAGCGAGCTGACGAGAGACCACCGGCCGCCAAACGCCGCGTGCGCCGCGGTCCGGCGCGCGCCCGGGGAGCCGAGCGACCGCAGCGGCGCGAACGTGTCGTTCGTGATCACGCCGGCCCACACCAGATCCCAGAGCGCCGCCGTCACCGTCGCGCGATTCGCGCCCGCGGCCGTCTCGATCGCAACGAGGAACGATGCGCCACTCATCCGCAGGTGCTCGCGGATCGCTGCGTGCACCGCCGAGGGGTGAGCGATCGGCTGCGGATCGGGTGCGAGTGCGAGCGCGCGATCGCGGCGCAACAGGATCACGCGACCGTCCTTGGTGCCAAGCGATCCGGCGCCCACCCACACGAGCTCGCCGGCCGCACCGAGCTCGTCGAGCATGCGCGGGTGATAGTCGAGGATCCGCGCCGGCAGGATCCGCTGCTCGAGCTCGGAGAACGGCAGGGCGACGCCTTCGAGGCGGACGATCACCTCGCGCAGTGCGCCGACGCCACGGCGTGGCTGCTCGAGCCCATGCCAGCGCGGCAGGAATGCAGCGAACGTCTTTGCATCGACCGGCGCGACCTGCGAGCGCAGCTTCGCGAGCGTGCGACGCCGGAGCTGACGCAGGACCTCCGGATCGCAGGAGTCCTTGTGGGTGCCGCCGGGACGGAGCTCACCGCGGACGAGCTGGGTTCGCGCCTCGAGCAGGACGAGGATCGGCTCGATCTGGGCCGGCGGCAGGCCCCAGCGGAGCGCCGGTCCGCTCGCAGTGAACGGGCTGTGCGTGCGCGCATAGCGGCTGACCAGCGTCTCGAGCGGCTGCGCCACCGGCTCGAGCAGCGCCGACGGCAAGCCCGGTGGCAGCTGCACGCCGAGCCCATCGCGATAGCGCGCGGCGTCCTCGGTCGCGATGTAGCACTCCTTGCCTGCGATCCGGACCGGCGCGATCCGCCGGCTCGCCATCAGCGTGCGGAGCGCGCCCTCGACCTCGTGTGCGACGAGTACCGTGCGCGCATCGATCTCGTCGCGCGACAGATCGCCGAGGCGGCGGAGCAGGTCGTGGACCTCGTCGGGATTGCGCGCCTTACGATCGTCGGCGAGCTGCTGGAGCTCTGCCTCGACCTCGGCCAGCACCTCGAGATCGAGCAGGTCTCGTAGCTCGCCGCCGCCGATCAGCTCGCGAAGCAAGCCGCGGTCGAGCGTCAGCGCCTGCGCCTTGCGCTCGGCGAGCGGCGCGTCGCCCTCGTAGAGGAAAGCGGCGACGTAGTCGAACACCAGCGATCGCGCGAACGGCGAGGCAGCCTCCGTGGTCGCCGGTTCGATCCGGATCACGCGCGATCGGATCTGGCGCAGCACGTCGATCAGCGCCGGAAGGTCGAACACATCGCGCAGCACCTCGCGATACGTCTCGAGCGTGATCGGGAACGCGGGGAACCGGAGCGCGACGCCCATCAGCTGCTGCGCTCGGAGCCGCTGCGCCCACAGCGGCGTGCGCATGCCAGGCCGGCGACGAGGGAGAAGCAGGGCGCGCGCGGCGTTCTCGCGGAAGTGGCTCGGGAACACGCTCGAGCGTGCGAGCTCGTCGACAAGCAAGCGCTCGACGTCGTCCGGATCGGGGATCAGCTGGTCATCGGTAGGTAGCAGGTCGCCGTCGGCGAACCGCAGGGCGATCCCATCGTCGGTCCACAGCGGATGGATCGGATAGCCGAGCTCCGACTCGAGGCGCTTCGCGATCACGAGCGCCCACGGAGCATGGATCCGGCTGCCGAACGGCGACAGGATGCAGACCCGAACATCGCCGAGCTCATCGCGGAAGCGCTCGATGGTGATCGCGCGATCGGTGGGCATCGCGCCGGTCTGCGCGCGTTGCTCACCGAGGTAACTGATCAGGTTGTCGGCGGCAAACCCGTCGAGGTGGTAGTCGGTCGTCAGCCACGTCCGCGCTGCACCGGCATCGCTCGCGAGCCGGCTGTCGAGCTCGCGACAGAACGCGCCGAGAGCGCGGCCGAGCTCGATCGGACGGCCGGGGCCTTCGCCGCGCCAGAACGGCATCTTGCCGGGCTCACCGGGGGCGGGCGTCACGATCACGCGATCGCGTGTGATGTCCTCGATTCGCCAGGTGGTCGCGCCGAGGATGAAGGTTTCGCCGCGGCGGCTCTCCGCGACCATCTCCTCGTCGAGCTCGCCGACGCGCGGACCGCCGACACCGATGTGAACGGCGTAGGTGCCGCGATCCGGAATCGTCCCGCCGGAGATCACGCTGAGCAGCCGGGCACCTTTGCGTCCGACGAGGATGTCGGCCTGACGATCCCACGTCAGCCGCGGGCGCAGCTCGGCGAACTCATCGGACGGATAGCGGCCTGCGAGCATGTCGAGCACGCCGATCAGCGCGGTGCGCGACACCTCGCGATAACTCGCGGCACGGCGGATCACCCGCTCGAGCTCGGAGACGGGCCACGGATCCGCCGCCACCATCGCGACGATCTGCTGCGACAGCACGTCGAGCGCGCTGTCGGGGACGCGGATCGATTCGACCTCACCCTCGAGCATCTTGTGGGCGACCACTGTTGCCTCGAGCAGGTCACCGTGGAACTTCGGCAGGATCCGGCCGATGCTCGTGCCGCCGACCTGATGACCCGCACGCCCGATCCGCTGCAGGCCGCGCGACACGGCGCCGGGCGACTCGACCTGGATGACGAGATCCACGGTGCCCATGTCGATACCGAGCTCGAGCGACGACGTCGCCGTGATCGCGCGGAGGCGACCGGCCTTGAGCGACTCCTCGATCTCCTGACGCTGGTGGCGTGCGACCGAGCCGTGATGCGCGCGAACGAGCTCGACACCTTCGGGTGACACGCCGGTCGTCACGGCCAGCTCGGTGAGCTGCTGGCTCAGCCGCTCGGCGAGCCGGCGCGAGTTGACGAACACGATCGTCGTGCGGTGCGCGAGGATCATCTCGAGCACGCGCGCATGGATCAGCGGCCACATCCCACCGCCGTCGCGGCCGGGCGTGCCGGGATTGTCCATCTCCGCCGCGGGAACGATGATCTGGAGATCCATCGTGGGCCGCGCGCTCGCATCGACGATCTCGACAGGGCGGTCCCCGCCCAGATATCGAGCCACTTCCGTAAGTGGACGCTGGGTCGCCGACAGGCCAATCCGCTGGGGCTCGGGGTTACCCGCGGTGGTCACGAGGTGACAGAGCCGCTCGAGCGTCAAGCCGAGATGAATGCCGCGCTTGGTCGGCGCGAGCGCGTGGATCTCGTCGACGATGATCGTATCGACCGTGGTCAGCCGCTCGCGCTGCCGCCCGGCGAGCACCAGGTACAAGGACTCGGGCGTCGTGATCAGGATCTGTCCTGGATCCTTGCGCTGGCGCTCGCGCTCCTTGGGCGGCGTATCGCCGGTGCGGACGTCGACCTTGATCTCGGCACCGGCGCCGAGCCGCTGGAGGCCGGCCAGGGGAGCTCGGAGGTTACGCTCGATGTCATAGGCGAGCGCCTTGATCGGCGACACGTAGACGACGCGGGTCCCGGCAACACCAGGCTCCCGGGTCAGCCGATCGAGACACCACAGAAATGCCGCGAGCGTCTTGCCGCTGCCGGTCGGGGCGAGCATCAGCGTGTGATGACCGCCGGCGATCTGCTCCCAGCCGCGCGCCTGGATCGGCGTCGCCTCGGCAAAGCTGCTACGGAACCACGTCTGGGTCGCCGTGCCGAACCGGTCGAGCGGAGCCTCGATCACGCTGTTTGTATAGCGTAGTGTCCCGCCTGGAGGTTCCCGTGGCCAAGTCGCTCGCCGTCGCTCTGTTTTTGATCGTTGCTCCGCTCGCCGCCTGTGACAAGGCGAAGGACAAGGGCGCCACGCCAGCCGCAGGCTCGGCGGTCGGCTCGGCCGGCTCTGCCGCCGCGACCACTGCCGGTTCCGCCGCCGATCCGGCCGGCTCCGCCGCGGCGAAGCCCGCTGACACCGCTGGCTCGGCGGCCGAGAAGCCGGTCACCGGCGCGATCGATGCGAACTGGAAGGTGTTCGAGGGCCCGACGTTCACGGTCAAGGCCGCGACCAAGCCGGCGGAGAACACCACCGACGTGCCGACGGACCTCGGGCCGATGGCGATGACCGCGTACACGTTCCAGGAAGGCGACGAGGCCAAGGCCCACGCCGTGATGACGACGAAGCTGCCGGACAGCGTCAAGGGTGCCGACAAGGCCAAGATGCTGCGCGACGCCCGCGACGGCATGATCAACAAGTACGGCGCCAAGGTCGACAAGGACGACGAGATCAAGATCGGCGACACGCCGGCGCTCGATTTCGCGGCGCACGGCGACCACGCTCAGCTCGGCAAGTTCTACGTCCGGGGCCGTGTCGCCATCAAGAACCACACGCTGTACCAGGTGATGTCGCTCGGGCAGGGCCACACCCAGCAGCCGGACTCGGCGGCGTTCGTCGAGAGCTTCCAGCTCAAGTGATCTAGCGAGCGGTCTCTTCATCGAACGCCGCGCCCGGCGAACCGCCACAGGAAGTCCGCGGTCAGCTGGACATTCGAGACATCGACCCGCTGTGGCCGATCGGTGTGCGTGGCAGACCCGAATCCGTTGAGGCCCTGAATTCCAGGACTTGGACAGTCAAGAGTTGACATAACACCGATTCTGCGACGTGACTCCCGTATCAAGGGGGGCTCGGGGAAACACCTGCCCGGCTGGCATGAGGTTCGCTCTGAGAAAGCTGGCGATGAACGCCCTCCGCGTCATGACCTACAACATCCGCGGCGCCCGCGGTTCGGATGACCGGATCGATCTCGACCGGATCGCCGGCGTCATCGAGCCGTACGGGCCGGACATCGTGGCGTTGCAGGAGGTCGACGTGAACCGGGCGCGCAGCGGTGCGATCGATCAGGCGCATCAGCTCGGTGAGCGGCTCGGCATGACCGTGCGGTTCGGCCCGACGGTCGAGCACGGTTCCGAGCAGTACGGGATCGCAACCCTGACCCGGTTGCCGATCGTCGATTACCGCCAGCTCTGTCTACCGCGCCGCGCCCAGCGCGAGCCCCGCTGTGCGCTCGTGACACGCCTGGCGTGGCGCGACATCGAGCTGGATATGATCAATACGCACTTATCGACCCAGTTGAGTGAGCGCGGCGAGCAGCTCGCGGCCCTGCTCAGCGCTCTCGGCGAGGATCGCGCCACCGAGACGATCATCGCCGGCGACTTCAACTGTACGCCGTGGTCGCGGCCATTCCGCGCGCTGTGCTGCGGCCTTACGTCAGCGGCATCGCCGCGAAGCTGGCCCGCCAGGCTCCCCGTGGTTCCCGTCGATCACATCCTGTTCCGTGGCCGGTTGCGCGTCGTGCGCTCCGGACTGTGGCGCGGGCCCGGCGTGCGTCGCGCATCCGATCACATGCCCGTGGTTGCCGAGCTCGAGACCCTTGCCAAGGACCGTGCCGCATGACTGCCCTGCTGATTCCTGGATTGACCTGCGCGACTGTTCACACGCCGCCGAAATCCGGTGTGCTCGTCGACGGCCGCGACTTCTACAAGGCGGTGTTCGAGGCCTGCTGCAAGGCCGAGCGTACGATCCTGATGACCGGCTGGCAGTTCGAGAGCAAGGTCGACCTCGTTCGCGGTGATGACGCAACCGACTGCGGGCACCCGACCCGGCTCGTCGAGTTCCTCGCGGATCTGTGCGAGGCGCGCCCCGATCTCGAGGTTCACATGCTCGCGTGGGATGCCTCGCCGGTGTTCACGTTCGAGCGCGAGCCCCTGCAGCGGTTGATGTTCCAGGTCCGGGGTCACAAGCGCATCCACTACAAGATGGACAACGCCCATCCGCCGGGCGCGAGCCACCATCAGAAGCTGATCGTCATCGATCGCGCGATCGCATTCGTCGGCGGGATGGACGTCTGCAATTCCCGCTGGGACAACCGCGAACACTGCGCCGAGCAGCCGTATCGCTGCTCCGGCGGCAAGCCGTACACGCCGTACCACGATGTCCAGGCCTTCGTGACCGGCGACGCTGTGGACACGTTGCGTGGCTGGTTCTGCGAGCGCTGGCACGCCGCGACCGGAAAGTCGCTCACGCTGCCCGAGGTTCCGGTCACCGAGATCGAGATCGAGCCGACGTTCACCGTCGACGCGACGTGCGTCGGCCTGACGCGAACACTGCCGCACATGGAAGATCCGCCGAGCGCGGCCGTCAAGGAAGTCTACGAGCTCCACCTCCGCGCGATCGCCGAGGCCGAGCGCGTGATCTACATCGAGAACCAGTACTTCTCCTGCGACGAGTTGAGCGACGCGCTGATCCGCCGGATGGAAGCCGACACCGCCCGCCCACTCGAGATCGTCATCATGCTTCCCGAGAAGAGCGCCGGCTTCAAGGAGCGGATCTCGATCGGCGTCTACCAGCAGCGGATCTTCGAGAAGCTCACCGCGGTCGCTGCCCGCACCGGCCACCAGCTCGGCGTCTACTATCACTGCGCGTGCGGCCCCGACGGCGACGTTCCGGTGTTCATCCACGCCAAGGTCCTCGCCGTCGACGATCGGTTCCTGCTGGTCAGCTCGGCGAACCTCTCGAATCGCAGCATGGGGTTCGATACCGAGCTCGGGATCGCGTGGGAGACGCCGGAGCCGAGTGACTCCCTGCGCGCGGCTCGCCTCGAGCTGCTCGCCGAACATGTCGGGCTCGATGCGTACGGTGCAGAGGGCATCCTCGGCCCGACCGAAGGTCTGGTCGCACGTCTGGACGAGCTCGCCCGGGCCGAGAAGCATCAGCTCCGGATCCACCGGCGCAACGTCGACGAGAAGCCGGGCTGGCTGCTCTCCAAGCTCATCCCCGACGAGACCCCGTTCGATCCGGACGACCCGAAGTCGTTCCACGAGTCCCTGCCCGAGCCTGGCGCCTGGCTCGATCGGATCTTCCGCGATCCACTCGAGATCTTCGCGCGCAGCAGCCGGCAGCTCCGGAAGTCGTTCCGCCAGCGCAAGAGCCTGAAAGCGGGCTGACGCCCCGCGATCACGCGTGCGGCCATCAGACGTGCGGCGTCAGGCGATTGCCGAGCCGGGAGATCTCCTCGGCGGTCAGTCCACTCGACGCTTCGATCGTCACGCTGGCCGCGCGCCCCGTCCCGATCTCTGCCGCCGTGATCTCGAGGATCCCGTCAGCATCCATCGTGAAGTTGACCTCGACCTTGGTCGAGCCTCGCGGCGCAGCCTTCAGATCGCCGAGGACGAATCGGCCCAGCCGTCGGTTGCGCGACGCCAGCTCGTTCTCGCCCTGATAGATCTAGATCGCGACGAACGTCTGATTGTCCTCGGTGGTCGCGAACACCTTCTTCGCGCGCGTCGGGATGCTGGTGTTCGCCGAGATCACGACGGACATCTTGTCGCCGGCAACCTTGACGCCCATGTTGTGCGGCGTGACGTCGAGCAGCACGACCTCTTGCAGCTCGCCGCCCATGATGCCCGAGTGCACGGCCGCACCCATCGCGACGATCTCGTCGGGATTGACGCCCTTGCTCGGCTGCTTGCCGAAGATCGACACCGCCCGCTCCTGGACAGCGGGCATCCGCGTCATGCCGCCGACGAGCAGGATCTGATCGATGTCCTGCGGCGTGCAGTGCGCGTCGCTGAGCGCTTTCTGGCACGGCGCATCGAGACGATCGAGGAGCCGCTTGCACGCGCGCTCGAGCTGACCACGCTCGATCTCGCGCATCAGGTGGATCGGGCCCGTCGGACCGGCAGCGATGAACGGCAGGTTGACGTCGGTCGTCATCGCGCTCGAGAGCTCGATCTTCGCGCGCTCGCCGGCTTCCTTGAGCCGCTGCAGTGCGACCGAGTCGGCGCGCAGGTTGATGCCGTGCTCGGCCTGGAAGTCCTCGGCGAGCAGATCGATGATCACCCGATCGAAGTCGTCGCCGCCGAGCGTGGTGTCGCCGTGCGTGGCGAGGACCTCGAAGACGCCGTTCTCGATCGCGAGGATCGAGATGTCGAACGTGCCACCGCCGAGGTCGAACACCGCGAGTCGCTGATTGTGCTGGTGCTGCGCGCCGTACGCGAGTGCGGCGGCGGTCGGCTCGTTGAGGATCGCGCGGATCGTCAGACCCGCGATCGCGCCCGCGTCCTTGGTCGCCTGGCGCTGGACGTCGTCGAAGTACGCCGGAACGGTCACGACCGCTTCGCTCACGGTCTCGCCGAGGTAGTCCTCGGCAACGCGCTTCATCTTCGCGAGTACGTGGGCCGAGATCTCCTGTGGTGACCTCGCGGTGCCCGCGATGTCGACCCAGGCGTCGCCGTTCTTTGCCGGGACGATCGTGTACGGCAGGCGCTGCTGGATGTCCTGGATGTCGCGCTCGCCGGCCTTGCGCCCGATCAGACGCTTGGCACCGAAGACCGTTCTCGTCGGATTTGTGACCATCTGCCGCTTGCTCGCGGCGCCAACGACGACGTCACCGTCGGCGTTCCACGACACCATCGAAGGCGTGGTTCGACCGCCCTCCTGATTGTGGATGACGGTGGCCTCCCCACCCTCGAGGACCGCCACACACGAGTTGGTGGTCCCTAGATCGATCCCGATGACGCGCCCCATCGCTCGCGCGAGTATACCTACTTCCGACGAGTGAACAGCTCACCGAGCGCGGTCTTGGCCAGCTGCAGATCAGGATCGAGCTGGAGCGCGTCCATCAGCTCGACCCGGGCCTCGTCGATGCGCCGCGCGAGCTGGGCCTCGCGGCCCTTCGCGTAGTGGATCAGTGCCTGATACCGCGGGACGCCGGGCTGACGTGAGACGAGGGTCTCGAGCTTCATCCGCGCATCGGTCAACCGGCCCTGGGTGAGCAGCTCCTGGATCGCGCCGAGCTCGGCATCGCCCGCGCTGCTCGTCGACGGCGGCAAGGAGGAGGACGGCATGCGCTGGGGCTGCGGGGGCCGCGCCTGCGGAGGTGACGGAGCTGCCGTTCGAGGCGTCGCCGGGAGAGATCCCGTGGTCGATGGGGCGGCCGTGACCGGATAGGCGCGCGGCGTGCGCGTCGGCGTCTGCGGGTTGGTCGCCGGCCGAGCCGGCTGCGGTGGCGCCGAAGTCGTGCTGGGGCGAGCGACCGGGCCCGCCGTCGGACGCGGCTGCGCCAGTG
>JACCQV010000111.1 GCA_013813945.1 Deltaproteobacteria bacterium
GTCGATCACCCGCGAGCACGGCGACCTTGGCGCGTGACAGCGCGATCAACAGCAGCGGATCCGCAGCCTGGGTCGCTTCGTCGACGATCACGCAATCGAACAGGGAGGTGTCAGCTCGTTCGATCGATCCGAGCAGCGGATGATCGCAGCCGACGCAGGTCGCGAGGATCACGTCGGCGCGTCCGACGATCGCCTTCTCCGCATTCGCGATCTCTCGTGCGGCATCCTGATCGAGCGCCCGGGCTTCCTGCCAGAGGGCCTTCGCATCGGCACCGTGCCGGCCGGCCGCGGTCTTGCGCAGTGCGCGCGCCCGGTCATGCCACTCCCGGGCGAGCCGGGTTGCGCCATCGGCATCGACCTGCGCATCGATCGTCAGTGCCTGCAGCGCGGGTGCGACGCGTGCCGGATGGCCGAGCCGGACCGCGCGGAGGCCCGCCGCCGAGAGTCGCAGACCGAGATTATCGACCGCCGTGTTCGAAGGCGCCGCGCACAGCACACGCTCACCGCGCTCGACGCGCTGACGAACGACCTCGACGAGCGTGCGGGTCTTGCCGGTTCCCGGCGGCCCGTGGATCAGCGCGATGTCGCCACTGCGCAGGGCCGCATCGACCGCTGCACGCTGCCGTTCGTCGAGAGCGTCGTCGAACGGCGTCCAGGTCATGGCCGCGATCGGACGGGGTGGCTTGGTCCCGGCAGCGACATCGCGCAGGCGGGCGAAATCAGAGGTGGCGAGCGCTGCCTTGGCGCGCGCGATCGCGGTGTCGCCGCGGTCGAACGTGACCTCCGGGACCTCCGGATCGAGCGCGTACTCGCGGTCGATCTCCTCGAGGCCGCGGTCCAGCATGAGCCACAGGCTCTGCTCCTCCCGTCGCTCGAGGACGCCCCGCACCGAACCGGGCTCCTCCGGATGCTCCGCCCACAGCCGTACCGGATCTCCGGGTGAGATCCGCAGGTTGTCGAGGTCGATGGCGTCGGGGACCGTGACGCGCACCCGCACGCGCTCGCCGGGAGCCGAGCGCTCATCGACGATCCGTAGATTCGACAGCGCGACGCCGAGGGCCACCCGCTCGGCGAGCATCCGTCCGGAGCGCTCCAGCGCGACCTTTGCGCGGGCCGCGATCCGCTCGGTGCGCCATGCCGCGCCGAGGGCGTCGAGCCAATCACGCGCGTCGAGCGTCACCCTTCGACGTTACCCCGACTCGTTACGTTGCAGGGAGGCGGATCCTCCGGGCATAGTCCGCTCGCAATGCCTGAATCGACCGCCCCCGAGCGCATGACCCGCAAGACGACGTCGATCGCCCAGCTCCTCGCGACCCGTGTGGCGGAGACGCCCGAGCGCGAGGCCTACCGCTATCCGGTGGGCGAGGAGTGGCGCTCGATGACCTGGAAGCAGGCACACGAGCGAGTGAAGGCGATGGCGGCGGGGCTGCTCTCGCTCGGCCTGCACCGCGAGGAGCGCGTCGGCATCCTGTCGAACACGCGCGTCGAGTGGCTGCTCTGCGACCTCGGCATCCTGTCCGCGGGCGGTGCCACCACGACGGTCTACCCGTCGAGCACGTCAGAGGAGTGCGCGTACATCCTCGCTGACTCCGAGACGAAGTACGTCTTCATCGAAGACACCACGCAGCTCGCGAAGCTGTCGAAGCACCGCGCCGAGATCCCGAGCGTCAAGAAGCTGATCATGATCGATGGCAGCCCAGGAGCTCCCGATCGGGACTGGGTGATGACCCTGTCCGAGCTCGAGGCTGCTGGCGCCGCATGGCTCGAGAAGGACCCGAAGGCCGTCGACGAGATCGTCGCCGGGATCAAGCCGGAGCACCTCGCAACGCTGATCTACACGTCGGGCACCACTGGAAAGCCGAAGGGCGTCCGGTTGCTTCACGAGTGCTGGGCGTACACCGCCGATGCGATGGATGCGACACGCCTCATGGATGCCGACGACGTGCAGTACCTGTGGCTCCCGATGTCGCACTCGTTCGGCAAGGTGCTGATGGCCGGGCACATCGCGTCCGGATCGGTGTGCGCGGTCGACGGCAGGATTCCGAAGATCGTCGAGAACCTCGCGGTGGTGAAGCCGACGATCATGGCCGCGGTGCCGCGAATCTTCGAGAAGGTCTACAACAAGATCCTCGAGGGCGCGAAGCAGGGCGGCCTCAAGCAGACGATCTTCGAGTGGGCGGTCGGCGTCGGCAAGGCAGGGAGCAAGGTCCGCCAGGCCGGCAAGGAGCCGGGTGGCTTCCTCGCGCTCAAGCTCAAGATCGCCGACAAGCTCGTGTTCTCGAAGGTCAAGGCGCGGTTCGGCGGCCGCGTGAAGTACTTCATCTCGGGCTCTGCACCGCTGTCGCGTGAGATCGCGGAGTTCTTCCATGCGTGTGACATCCTCATCCTCGAGGGCTATGGCCTGACGGAGTCGAGCGCGGCGAGCTTCGTCAATCGTCCGACCAAGTACGCGTTCGGCACGGTGGGCGTGCCGATGCCGGGCACCGAGCTCAAGCTCGCGCCCGAGGACGGCGAGATCCTCATGAAGTCGCCGGGGATCATGCAGGGCTATCACAACCTCCCGGATCAGACCGCGGAGGCGCTCACCGACGACCGCTGGCTGCGCACCGGTGACATCGGCGAGGTCGACGAGCACGGCTTCCTGCGGATCACGGATCGCAAGAAGGATCTGATCAAGACGAGTGGCGGCAAGTACATCGCGCCGCAGCACATCGAGGGCAAGCTCAAGGCGGGATGCCCGTACCTCTCGCAGGTGATCGTCCACGGCGACAAGCGCAACTTCGTCACCGCACTGATCACGCTCGACGAGGAGAGCGCGATGAAGTGGGCGAAGGGCCAGGGCATCGACGGCAAGACCTACTCCGAGGTCGTGCAGCTCCCGGAGGTCAAGGCGATGCTGTCGCCGTACTTCGACGAGGTCAACAAGACGCTCGCGAAGTACGAGACCGTCAAGCAGTTCCAGATCCTGCCGAAGGATCTCTCCGTCGACGAGGGCGAGCTCACTCCGAGCCTCAAGGTGAAGCGCAAGGTCGTCGAGAAGAAGTACGCGACGCTGCTCGACAAGATGTACGAAGGCGCGCTCGCCAGCGAGTGAGACAACCGCGCCGGAGTCATGGGGGTTGCCGTCGCCCGCAGGGCGGGATACTTGCGAGTGAATGAAGCGTTCTGACCGGGCGTTATGTCCGAACATGTCGCTCGTGGGAATCCTCGCGCTCGCGACGCTGCTGGTCGCGTGTAGTAGTGGGAACGAGCGCACTCCGATCGTCTCGGTGACGGAACCGGCGCCTGCTCCGACTCCTGCTCCAGCACCTGCTCCAGCACCTGCTCCAGCACCTGAGTCGGCCCCCTCACCGATCGCAGTCGAGCCAGTTCCCGCCGCCGCCGAGACGCCCGCCGGACTCGACTTCATCGACGACGCGAAGCTGCTCTACCGGGTCGCCGCGTGTGGTAACGCCGACCAGCCCGTGCCCGCCGTGCTGACTCGCGGCGAGGTCGCGCTGACCGCGAAGCTGGTGAAGATCGTCGATCGTCACTGCAAGAACATCTCGGAGCAGCTGGGCAAGTTCCGCACGCAGTACTTCGATAAAGGGCGCGCCTGGTTCGACGAGGTCGTGCCGAAGACCGTGCCGACGACCGTCGTCTATCCGTTCGGCGGTGGTGACCTGCTGTCAGCGCTCGTGGCATTTCCCGACGCGACCGACATCACGACGATCTCGCTGGAGCAGTCCGGTGATCCGCGGCGCCTTCGCAAGCTAACGCCTGCACAGATCGAAACGAGTCTCGGCGCGCTGCGCGTCGAGATCGGCGGCCTGATCTCGGTCGGCTCGAACACCAGCGTGAATCTCTCGGCCCAGCAGCGTAACGATCTGCCCGGCCAGGTCAGCTCGTTCCTGCTCGGCCTCGTCGCCGGCGGCTTCGAGCCGGTTTCGATGCGCTACTTTCGGTTCGACGACGCGGGCGCGATCGACTACCTCGACCAGGCCGAGATCGACGCACTCGAGTCCGAGAAGAAGCAGAGCCTCAAGCACGACTGGCAGCCGCCGAGCTTCTCCCGCGCGTTCGCCAACGTCGAGATCGGGTACCGCAGACCCGGCGAGACCGGTGTTCGCGTTCATCGCCACATCGCGTGGAACCTGGGTGATGGCTACATGACGAAGAACCCGCAGCTCGTCCGGCACCTCGTCAAGAAGGGCAAGGTCACCGTGATGACGAAGGGTGCCAGCTACCTGCTGTGGCGCGGCGACTTCTCCGTGATCCGCAACTACATGCTCGATCACCTCGCGTGGATGCTCTCGGACTCGACGGGAATCCCGCCGTACTACGCGAAGCTCGCCGGCATGGTCCAGGAGACCTACGGCAACTACAGCGGCGCGTTCCTCGAGAGCTCGCAGCCGAGCAAGCACGATGCCGCGTTCATCGAGCTGTGGCGGACGCAGAAGCGCCGGAAGCTTCCGTTCCGGTTCGGCTACCCCGACAAAGACAAGCAGGTTCACGTCGTCGTCACGCGTCCGAAGTGATCGTCAGCCGAGCGCCTCGACGATCTTGAGCACGGCCCACACGAGGTAGCTGCCGACCAGCAGCGTCGCGAGCACCGGCTCGACCAGCCGCCGCGGCGAGGGGCCGCGTCCGACATCCTGCCGAGCCCGCATCGCGATTCGCTCGGCGCTCTGCGAGTCCACGTCGATCGTGGGGAGCTCGCGGCTGAGCTCGGCGAGCTTCGCGACATCGTCTTCCATCGTCATGGGGTCCTCCACGAAGCGGGGGCATGGTCGCCGAGTGCGGCCGCGAGCTGGGTGCGGGCACGCGCGAGGCGCTGGCGGATCGCGTCGGGTTTCTCACCGAGAATGCCGGCGACCTCGGTCGGAGTGAGGCCTTCGACACCCACCAGGAGTGCGACCTCGCGATACGCCGGCGCGAGCGCTCCGAACGCGCGCTCGAGTGCGAGCTGCGCCTGCGAGTCGGCGAGAGCTTCGAGCGGCGATCGATCAGAGGTCGGTGGCTCGCTCCTCGGTAGATCACCGGCGAGCTGCGCACGCACGTGTTGCGCACGCGTCCAGCTCACGAACAACCGATGCGCGACGGTGAACAGCCAGGCGCCGAGCCGGGTATCGGCATCGAGCCGCTTCGCATGCTGTGCGAGCCGCAGGAACGCCTCCTGGAGCAGATCCTCGGCGGCGTCCCTGCGTCGCGTCATGCGCACCAGGTAGCCGTAGACCCGCCGTCGGTAGGCGGCGAACACGACATCGAACGCCTGTGCGTCGCCCCGGCGAAGCCCGTCGACCCAGGCGCGCTCGTCGGGCTCCACGCCAGCACAACGCCCCAGGGGGCCGAGCGTGACAAGTTTTTGAGTGCGGCCGAATTCCTGTCACGCCCGGCGAGGGGCCGCGTTGACCCTCTCACGATGCTCGACTTCATCCGCGCCGGCGGCTTCAACATGTTCATCCTGCTGGTGCTCGGAGCCGTGATGATCGCGACGGCCATCCGGTTCGCGCGCAACGCGGATCCGCATCGGCTGTCGATCCTCCGGGCGCTGAGCTGGGCTCTGATGGCGGCGACGCTGACCGGCTTCATCGCCGGGTTGATCGCGACCTGCAAGTTCGTCATCCGCGATCCAGATGCGGCCAAGGAGCCGCTGCCGTATCTGTTGATGGGGTTCGCGGAGAGCTGCTCGAACC